>CAYOHO010000017.1:0-13733 GCA_964403755.1 uncultured Oscillospiraceae bacterium | reverse complement strand
CTCGGCTGACACGGTGACGTCTGCCGATTCCTCGGCCGCAATGGCCAGGGCTGACTGATTCTCCAGCGCATTCGACGACTGGCTGGCCGTTTCATTCTCAGAACCGATCGCCCGGGCGACCAGTTCCGCAGATACGCGCGCGTATGAATCAGCGCCTGACGAGTGGGTTGGCGACAGGGCCGGCTCCCAATCGATCACGATACCGCCGTTGAAGGCTGGGAGGTAGCGGCGGGCCAAGGCGACGAGTGGTGCCTGGACATAGCGCTCGAAGTACTTGGAGTCCCGGTATAGCTGGATGCTGAACAGGCGCATGTAGGTCGAGCCAATCGCCGGCAGCCGGTATAGCGCGTTCACGACGCTGATGGCGATCTGGGGATCGTCGGGTAGCAGGGGCGACACCTTGCCCTTGGCGTCGTTCAGTGCCAGGATGGCGCGCAGCACGGTCATGGCGAAATACATCACGGACTGGGGATCGGGGCGATCGGTTCCTGTGAGGCGGGCGGACTGCCGTTGCTGCTCTTCGAGCAGCATGTAGACGTGGCTGACCTGCTGGACTACCTGGCTGACGACGGCGTGCTTCGGTGTGCGGCCGACGAAGGCGTAGGCCTCGCTGAGCGAGTCGAGATTGAGCCAGACCTTCTCCATGACGTTGCCGGCATTGAAGCGCTCCCAGCTGAAGTCGACCAGACCGGCCTCCTTCAGCTTCAGGATGGCGGCATGGACCGCGGCTTTCTGCTCGCTGTTCTCGATGTCATATGCCTTGAGGTCGCGCGAGCGCGGTCCCAGCTTTAGCATGACGCGGCGGTTCGCGGTGGATGCGCCTGAGCCTTCAGGACCGGTGCGATAATGGGCACTAGCTTCGTACTTCTCGAGCAGATTCCCAATGATCTGCTCTTGGAGGCTGGAGATATTCGTTTCCAACGGTCAAACCTCGCTTTCCTCTTCGGCCGCCTCGGCGTAGGCCGCGATCAGATGGCGCGAGTCGAAAGCGCGGGTGAAGGAGGCGTGGCCGCGCTTGATGACGGCGATGTTGCGGTCGACGAGCGGCGCGATGTCGCCGATCTTCTCGGGCGGGGCTGAGAGGATGCATTGGAAGCCGATCGCCTTGAGCATCTGGATGCTCTCGCGGATGCGCTCACCGTCCATCTTGCTGAAGGCCTCGTCGAATATGATCAGGCGCAGGGTATTCCACTTGCGGTCGTTGACGTGATAGAGCTGGGCGAACGAGGCCAGCATGGCGATGTAGAACGGCGTCTGCGTCTCGCCGCCGGACTTCTTGAGCAGGGTGCGGGAGAGGCGCTGGCGGTTGTCGTTCTCGTCGATCGAGATCATGTCGAAGCGCAGGTAGGTCTTGTAGTCGGTGAAGAGCTTGATGTTCTTCTCGATCTCGGTGCGGGCGTCCGCGTCCATCTCGGGGCCGAGGTCGACGATGCGGTTGAACAGCTCGTCGACGGCCGGGCCATGCTTGTCGAGGAACAGCTGCGACATCAGGGTGTAGCCTTCCATGAGCATGGGATCGTTGATCATGTCGTAGAAGCGCTTATAGTCGGGGTTCTCGGTGATCTGGAAGCTGAAGCGCTCGTTGCCCCAGCGGTAGGTGCGGAGGGCGCGGTTGAGCTCGTCGATGCGGGTGCGGACCTCGAGGATGCTGTTTTTCATCTCGGCGAGGAACTGGCTGGCGAACTGCTCATAGGCCATGGCCTTGGCGGCGGCGATCCGGGCGGCGTACTGGGGCAGCTGTTCGTCGCGCAGGGCCTGGAGCTGCTGGTCGTAGCGCCGGTTGTCGGAGCGGGCATCGACGTCGAAGCTGTAGTTGAAGGCGCGGTTGTAGGCGGCGCGGGCGTTGGTGAGGTCCTTCTCGAGCGTGTCGATGGCGTTCTGGCGCAGCCCGAGCTGCGGCCTGAAGTCGGTGGCGATGCGTTCCGGCGTCTGCTTGCTGGCGAGTTCGCTCTGGAAGCGCAGTTCGCCTTCGCCGCCGCCCTGGCGGAACTCGGCGGCATAGCGCTGGCGCAGGACCTCCTCGGCGGCGCGGCAGCGGCTGCGGCATTCGGGGATGCGCCCCTGCTCGAGCTGGTCGGCGGCGCGCCGGTGCGAACCGGTCGTCTCGGCGTTCTGGCGCGCCGCCAGTTCGATGCCCTGGATTTCGGTGCGCAGTTTTTCGATCTGCATATTGAGCTTGAGGATCCAGGACAGGTCGAGCTGACCGAGCTGGGTTACGATGGCCTGGCGGTTTTCAGCCAGCCGGGGCAGGATGGCGGTGCGCTCGAGCGTAAACAGGGCGTTGGCGATGTCATTGGAACTCATCGCCTCGATGGAACGGAGCGCCCGGGCCTGGGCGGCGAGGCGGGCGATGGCGGCAGCGCGCTCGCGCAGCTGCGGCAGCTCGGCCTCAAGGCGCTCGATCTGCTGGAAGATGGCACGCTTGCCAATGTAGTGCAGCTTCCAAAGGTCGGGATGGATGCTGCTGGTCACGAAGCCCTGGTAGAGGAGGCCGCTGTCGGTGACGGCGCGCTCGTGCTTGCGCAGGTCCTCAATGCGGTCGCATTTGATGACGCGGCCGAGCAGGAAGTCGATATAGGCGCGGGCCTGGGGATGGTCGGTCACGATTTCCTCGGCGAGGCTGCCGGGCAGGCGGACCGGCGACTTGGCCAGGACTTTCTCGCCGTCGATCAGGCTGACGCTGTACAGGTCGTGCCGGCGGCGCATCTGGTCGTAGATTTCCAGTGCCTCGACATAATAGCCCGGCTCGACCATCAGGTACTGCTTCTGGTTGTTGATGTAGCCCTCGATCACGTTGGTCCAGCGCGGCTCCGGAATCTCCAGCAGGTCGGCCAGTACGTCAACCGTCACGATTCGGCCGTGCCGAGCTGAGAGGGTGCGGACCAGCTCGTCGCGGAACCAGGTGATCTTCTTGTCGAAGCCCTTGTTGTTTGCCTTGAGGTCGGTGATGCGGTCCTCGTGGTCCTCCACCGCCTTCGCGGCCAGGTCCTGCTCATGCAGCAGACGGAGCTGCAGCGGCTGGCGGCTCTCCTTGAACTGCTCGCTCGCATTCTGGCAGGCCTTGAGGCTGGCCTGGCTGAGCCCGGAGACATTGCTGCGGCGCAAGTCGAGAAGCTGCTCGGAGACCGTGCGGAGACCAGCAATTGCGGCCTGCCAGGCGGCGGTCTCGCGCTCGAGCGGGAGATTGAGGGCGCCGGCGCTGATTGCTGCTGATGCACCCGTCGCGCCGGTTGCGGTGGCCGCCGCGGATGCGCCGGCGCCGGTGTTGGCTGCGGTGAGCGTCTTGAGGAATTGGTCAGCCTCCTCAGCGGCGCGCCGCCAGACGAGACCGCTTTCGTTGAACTGGCCGACGAGCTTGGTAACGCTGCCCTCAAGCTCGGCGATCTGCTGGTCGAGGCGGGCCTTTTCCGCTTGAAGCGCCTGCTGGCGCTGGTAGATGTCATTCTGGCCGCGCTGCTCGATCAGCTGCTCGCGCTGTTCCTGCAGTTTGAGCAGCTCGACAGCCAGGCGCTCGCCGTCGGCGAGGCTGCGGGCCAGATCGGCCTGGGTGCGGGCGAGCTCCTGCTCGGCGGCTGCCAGCTGGCGCGAGGCGGACTCTTGATCGGCCCGGTCAATCAGGAAGCGATAGAGGGTCAGGCGCTGACGTTCCTCCTGCAGGCTGGCATGGATGTGGCCGAGCTGCTCGAGGTCGTGGATGCGGGCGGTCATCTGCTCGGCTTCATGCTCGAGCTTGCGGTAGGAGCGCAGGTTGTCCTGCATGCCGGAAAGATCCGGCGGTCGCTTGCTGTCGCAGATGTTGTGGGTGATAAACTCCTCGATGTCGATGATCGGCGTGAAGGAGACGGCCTTTTTCATCAGTGTGAAGTAGCGGCTGTTGAGACCGCCAAACAGACCGATGAGCTTGGTCTGATACTCGCGGGCTGTCGTGCAGATATCGAAGTTCCTGCGCTCGTAGGTCTGCCGCAGATACTGCTTGAGGTCCTTGATCTCGAGTGCGATGTCCTTGCGCGTGAAGGCGTGCTCGGGGATGCGGTCCTTGATGATGAAGAAGCAGCTGTCATCATTGGCGGAGTAGTTGCAGTCGAAGACGACACCGCAGGCAAAATCGCTGTTCTTCTCCGTGTCGTGGAACTCGGCGACGAGATAGGTCGAAAAGGGGCCGTTGCGCAGATAGAGGTAGCCGCTGCCGCCGTCGTCGCCGAACTCGCCGCGCAGATAGCCCTTGAGGCTGCGCCGCGAGCGGTCATTGGCCGCCTTGTTGAAGAAATGGGCGCCATTGGTGTCACCCAGGAGCAGGATCTGCAGCGCATCGACCAGGGTCGACTTGCCGGCGCCAGTCTTGCCGGTGAGGAAATTGATTTGCTCGAAGTCGATCCATTCCTTCGAATAATAGTGCCAGTTCACCAGCAGCAGGCGGGTCAGCTGTTTCACGGTGCGTCCTCCTCTTCCAGGCTGGCGTCCGACTCGAGACCGTCGAGTTCGAGCTGTTCGGCGCCACGGGCTCCGGCACCCGGGCGATCTGTTCCATCGAGCCCAATGCCATCGAAGCCATCGAGTCCCTGCAGGCTCTGGTAGATGCGGCTGATCGCGTCGCCGGAGATGACCAGGCAGATGCTGGGCTGGACAAGGAAGCGGCAGTCGGACTCCTGCCAGCTGCCGGAAAGCCTCTGGACAATATTGAAGCGGCTGAGGGTGCGGAAGGCGTCGACCAGGTCGCGGTCGGCCGGCTTGCGCTTGAGTGTGTTGAAGTCGAGCAGCCGGCTGACGACCTGGTGCATCTCGAAGGGGATGCTTTTGTGGAGCGTCAGCTTCTCACGCTCCTCGTCGTATAGCAGGCGCAGGGTGAGCAGGATCAGCGTGCTCAGGCTATCGAGTTGCATGCGGTTGTAGTCGTGCGCCGTCTCCAGATAGATGACGCCAAGGTTGCGGTCCTTGACCAGGTCCCAGCCGGCGATGGCGAAGTAGTCATGCAGCCAGTCGAAGAAGCGGTCGACGAGGCGGAAGTCGCTGCTGCCCTTCATCAAGCCGCTGGCATCGTCATAGACTTCGCTGAGCAGGAAGGTGTGCGCCAGCAGGCCATTGATGCAGCGCCGGAGCTGCGCCTTCTCTGGCGTGCTGATCTTGTCGTAGGTCTCGAGCCAGAACTCGTTGATCATAAGGCGGCATCCTTTCGGGCGGCGACCCGCTCGCGGCGCAGGGCAGCCGCGGCGGCCGCCGCGGCGCCGCTGACGGTGGGTTCGGCGGATTCGGTGGATTCGGCGGATTCGGCGGCATGGTCGCGGCGCATGAAGCGCAGTCGCGGATAGCGGTAGGCGCTGGTCTCGACGACGCCGTCGAGGAATTCGACACTGTAGAACAGGCGGCGGTCACCGGCCTTGAGCACCGCGAGCAGCAGGAGGACAAACTGGTCGACGTTCTCGACCGGGATGTCGGCACTGTCGACGACGGCGCGGTCGCCCAGGCAGTCGCGGACGAAGGAAAGTACGCGCTCGTGGCTATAGCGATTTCCTGTGCTGCGCAAGAAGTCGTGCAGATCGTCGTCCGACTGGGCGACGGCCTGCACCGGCACAGGCGGCTCGTTGGAACGGATGCGCCGGCTGGTGCGGGCGAAGACCGACTGGCTGTCGACGAACGCCTGACGGAAAAGGGCGATGCTTTCTCCAAGCGCCTTGTGGGCGGCGGGCGGCAGGCGGCGGTAGTTCATGATCAGCCCGACCAGCTGGCCCTTGATGCTGCGGTCCTGGTTGAGCAGATAGATCAGCTTGTCGGTCGAAGCCTTGGTGTAGGCGTGGTTCTTGTTCTGGATCTCAAGCATGATCGCGTCGATGCCGTCGAAGGTGTCGGCGATCTCCTGCAGCTGCGGCAGGATGGCGCCGATGGCGGTGGCTATGTCGGCGTGGTGCTTCTCCTGCACGGCCTGGCTGGCCATGGCCTGCAGCAGCGGCTCGTCGTCGCTGATCTGGGCGACCAGGGCGATGACCGGCTGGCGGAAACGCAGCACCGAGTCGCGCGTGACC
The DNA here is from genome assembly GCA_964403755.1 of uncultured Oscillospiraceae bacterium. GTDB lineage: Bacteria > Bacillota > Clostridia > Saccharofermentanales > UBA5734 > JAXGXQ01. The sequence goes on along the minus strand of CAYOHO010000017.1, from coordinate 7,716 downwards.
ATGGGGTGGAAGATGCGCTCGTTGACCAGGGTCTGGTATTCCTCAAAGTGGCCCTTGAGGATATCGTTGCTGCGAACGTAGTCGCCGAGCAGGCGATGGAAGCGCTTGATGTTGTTGAGCAGCAGCTTGAGCGCGTCCATGAGCTGCTGACAGTTTTCATAGGCGGAGGAAAAGGCGGTGAACAGGTATTCGTGCGACTCCGGGTCGAGAATGGTTCGCAGAGCAGAATAGGTGGCGAAGGCGTGGTTCTTGTAGGCCTGCGTATCCTGCTGCGTCACCGCGTCAAGGAACTTGAGCATGTCGATGGCGTAGGGCGGCAGCGTGACCTGGTAGTCGAAGGACTGCGGCTTGGTCTCGAGCTCGATCCAGCCGGTCGCAGCCAGCCGGCGGAGCACGGCGTGCGCCATGCCGGAGAAGGTGCGGATGTCGTCGGGTTGGGCCGAGGATGAACTGGCGACCGTGGCAAAGGAACTAGCGGTGGCTGACGAAGATGCCGAGCCATGGCCGGGGGCGATCGGTTCGCAGGCCGGGTCCTGCTCTGCCTCCAGATCGAGCATCAAGTCGAGTTCGCTGAAACGGTCAACCAGCTGGACCAGCAGCGCATCCCGGTCAATGTGGAACGTCTGCTTGAAGGCGCGATGAATCACCAGGAGCGACTCGACGTAGATCGCCTGGTTCCTTCCGGTGAGTGGCCGGAAAAAGTCGGCCGGGATGAGGTCAAATACGTTCATGCGGGTGTGGTTCGGACTCCAAATGATCGTGATTGCGTGTGCGGTGGCAATGGTGAAATTATATCATCCGGCTTCTCTGCTGGCGAATTCGAGAAATGTCTCGAGCCGGATGTCCTTTCGGCCTTGGGCGTACTGTTCGGCATCGCGCGTGAATCCTGTCTTGCTGAACAGGATGTAGGTGCGTTCTTTGGCTTCGATCAGGCGGCTTTTCCGCTCCAGGTCACGGATGGTGTCGGCATCCACCTTTTCCGTGCGCCATTTGGCTTCACCGAAGAAGGTCACTTGCAGACCCGTCGCCAGAAGGTCGATTTCCTCCTCCCGGCGCTCGTCGGGGTTGCCGCCCCACCAGCGTCCGCGGTCGGTCGCCAGATCCGGCAACTCCCCGCGAGCATTCCAGCGGTCGAAATAGTCGAAGAAGATCAGCTCGAACCCCTGGCCCATGAACCCGGGAATGGCCGGAAGAACCAGCCGGCGGCAGACCTGGCTGCCCAGTCCGGACATAATGGCGTTCAGGTTCGGCATGACGAACCGGTACCAGAAGCGAAAGCAGCCGTCGGAGATCCGGTAGAGGGTCTTGCGGCTTTGCGGATTCAGCATCGGCTTCTCGCGGCTGATGATGCCCAGGTCGCAAAGCGCGTCGAGGTAGCGGTTGAGCGCACCCGTCTGCAAATGCGTCTTGGTGGCAATCTCATTGCTGCGGCTGGCGCCATTGGCAATTGCGTCAAGGATGTCGTTGTAGATGCGGGGCTCGCGCAGTTCCTGCTTGAGCAGATTGGATGGCTCCTCAAACAGGCGGCCGCTGCTGTCGAGGAACAGCGACGTCAGGTTCTCTTCCAGTTTGGCGCGAGTATCAACATAGCTCAAGTATTCGGCGACGCCACCGGTGGCGCAATGCAGGACGGCGGCATCTTCCTTCGCCATCGGCTGCAGAAACACCTCGGTTTCGAACCAGGAAAACGGCTTGATGTGATATTGGGCCGTCCGCCGGCCATAGAGCGGACTCTGGATGCCGAGAACCTGTCGCTCCATGAAGCTCATCGATGAACCGCACAGGATCAGGTGCAGTTGCGTCTCTTTCCATTCCTGGTCACAGAACCGCTGCAGGATCGACGATACTTCCGGAGCGGCAGCTGCCAGATACGGATATTCGTCGATGACAAAGACCAGCTGCCGGCTTTTGGCATACTCGGCGAGGAATACGAACAAGTCGGCAAAGCTCTGGAACGGCGACAGGCCGGCTTGCCCGGCGTGCTGATGGACCACCCGTGACATCGACTCCAGGTTGGTGGCCGCCCCTGCCTCTATGCCTGTGAAATAGATCGCCGGCTTGCCCTCGATGAACTTGCGGATCAGCCAGGTCTTGCCGATCCGCCGGCGCCCGTAGATGACGCTGAACTCGAACTGGCGCCGGGCGAATTGACGCTCAAGCCCACTGATTTCCTGTTCCCGGCCAACAAAGAACATCTAGACGCACCTCGATTATGATTGTATATGGCTGCGACGGAAAGCAAAACCGCTGGCAGCAGAGAAGATGAACGTACGGCTGGCGGAGCCGCATCGGCTGTCCTCTGGGGCTCATGCCTTCAACATAGCACAGCATCACACAATTAGCAAGAACGTGTTCTTGTATAACGTGTTCTTGCTAATTTTGCACTCTGCAATTTGCCGCTGTACCGGCAAAGCCATAAAGCCGATAAGCTCGGAAAATATGGGAATTTGCATAGTATTGGAACCTAAAATATTGGATTTTACATATTGTCCGAACTTAAGGGTAAAACCGCCTGTTCGGCATGATTATGGCCATTCGTTTGTTCACCGTCGTGTTCTGCAATATCTCAAACATCACTTGTCGCACGTTCCGCAATCGCCGACCAGCCGCTATAATTGGGAAGGTATCGCCTGCCACCGCAGCTGACTGGAGGAGACCTCATGCCGATCGGCGTCCTGACCAATTCCTGTGCCATTGCCCTGGGCGGGCTGCTGGGCGCCCTGCTGGGGAAGCGCATCCCGGCTTCGATCCGCACAACCCTGCCGTCGGTTTTCGGCCTGATCGCCGGTGCGCTGGGCATTGTTCTGATTGTCACGGTGAAATACCTGCCGGCGGTGGCGCTGGCCCTGATTTTGGGAACCGTGGCCGGCGAGCTGCTCCGGATTGACGATGCCGTCAGCGGCCTGGCCGCCAAACTGCAGGGCTGGGTCGTGAAGGGGAAGACCGGCGGCGATCCGGAGGCGACGCGGGCGTTCATCAGTGTCTTCGTCCTGTTCTGCTTCAGCGCCAACGGCATCTTCGGCTCGCTGAGCGAGGGCATCAGCGGCGATTCCAGCATCCTGATGCTCAAGTCGATCCTCGACTTCTTCACGGCCGCCATCTTTGCCGCTTCGGCCGGCTACATCATCCTCTTCATCGCCATCCCGCAGCTGGTGTTCTTCCTGCTCCTGTTCGCCAGCGCCTCGCTGCTCATGCCGGTCGTGTCGCCGACGATGATGAGCGACTTCAAGGCCTGCGGCGGGATCATCGTTGTTGCCATCGCCCTGCGCATGCTGCACCTGAAGGAGATCAAGGTCATGAACCTGCTGCCGGCGCTGGCGCTGGTCATGCCGTTCTCCTGGCTGTGGGGACTTCTCACCGGCGCGGTGTGAACCGCCAATGGATTTCCGTCAGGTTGCGGCGTATTCCGGCGCAATCTCCGCCAGGTCGTAGCGGCGGCTCGGGCTGCTATGAGCGGCAAGGATCCAGAAATAGGCGTTGCGGGTTCCGGGGCTGGCGACGGTCGGGTGGTAGCCGAGGGGCGCCAGGACCATGCTGCCGCTGCGGACGGGATGGGCCACGGCCGCGTCGATGTTCTCCGGCTTGAGGAAGCTGATGTGAAAGCCGATGTTGGGCTCGTCCATGTCAAAGTAGCAGTAGACCTCTTCCAGGTCGTTCTCGTGCTGGTGCGGCGGCCAGCTGGTCCAGCTGCCGTTGCCGCCCCAGGTCAGGCCGCAGATCAGGCGGGAGGCGGGCACTTCGGCGTTGAGCGTGAAGTGGACCTCGCGCTGGCCGGCGCCGTGGCCGTGGATCTGGTGGACATCCCCGAGAGGCAGTTCCGGATTGAAGCGGCGGAAGAACGGGACGCCGGTTCCTTCGAAAGGCGCGCCCCCGATGTAGAAGATGCAGTCTTCGACGGCGGCGATCTCGACGGTGTGGGCGCCCGGGATGTAGATGCTGTCGTACCGTGACAGGCTGATGGGGCTGGTGCGGCCGAGCTGGCCGGTGCTGCCGAAGATGCCGATGTGCTGGCCGCCGCCGTTGCCGCTGCGGACGCCGACGCCGCGGGCCCGGGCCTGTCCGGCGATCAGGACGGCGTTCATTTCCAGGTGGCCCGAGCTCAGCTGGTAGACCTGTCCGGCCGGCAGGTTCAGGCGGAAAACATGGACGACGCGGCAGTCCTCGCGCCCGGGGATGATGACTTCATGGAACCCGGGGGTCGATGGTGACTGGACATGCCACTGGGCCATTCTTCTTTCGGCTTCCGATCGCTGGTTCATGGATAGACCTCCGCTCTATACATTCGCTGGCGCGCTTCAGGCGCGCCGGTTCTGGGGCTCGCGGCCCTCGAGGACGTCGATGACTGCCTGGGCGGTTGCGAGGCCGGTCTTGGCGTAGTTCTGGTAGGTCTCGCCTGCTGAATGCGGTGTGCAGATGTAGTTCGGGCAGCTGAAGAGCGGATAGTCGGCGGTGACTGGCTCCTGCTCGAAGACGTCGCTGGCCAGGCCGGCGATCTTGCCGCTGATCAGGGCCTCCCTGACGGCCTGCTCGTCGACGAGCGGACCCCGGGCGGTGTTGATGATGATGACACCGTCCTTCATGTGGGCGATGCGTTCCGCATTGATCAGGTGGCGGGTCTCGGGCTGGTTGGGCAGGTGGATGGAGAGGATGTCGCTGCTGCGGATGACGTCCTCGAGCGGCCGCATCGTGACGTTCAGCGCGCGGGCGGCCGCCTCGCGGGGGCTGCGGTTGTAGGCGACCAGGTTCACATTGAAGCCGGAGAGCACGCGGGCGAACTGCTGGCCGATGTTGCCGAAGCCGAGGATGCCGACCGTCTTGCCGCCGATTTCGCTGAAGATGGTCCGCGTCCACTTGCCTTCGCGGGCGTCCTGGTTCAGCTGGGGGATGGAGCGCATGAGGCTGAGGAGCAGGCCGACGGCATGTTCGGCGACAGCGGGCGCGTTCAGGCCGGGGGTGTTGGTGACCACGACGCCATGCCGGCGGGCCGCGTCAAAGTCGACGCTGTCGACGCCCGTGCCGAAGCGGGCGATGACTTTCACCCGGGGCGCCGCCTGGAAAGCGGGCTCGTTCCAGGCTTCGACCGAGGCGATCACCGCGTCGGCATCGGCGGCGGCCTGGTGCAGTTCGTTAGCCGCATATGGCCGGCTGTGCGGATTCATGTCGACTTCGCAGCCATGCTGCCGCAGCAGCTGCAGGCCATCCTGACAGAGCCGTTCGTAGTTCGTTGCCGTGACCAGTACTTTTCTCATCGCTTCCTGCTCCTTGCATTCACCTTGTCGCTGCGTGTCGCCGTGTTTGTGCACACCTTCGATTGACAAGTGTATGATTGTATGACATCATGTTAAAAGATACAGCGCACCTATCGGCTTGTCAATTGCATCTTTGGATCCGGTCGCTGTCGCTGACTGACCGTGAACAGAGACGGTCGGCAGGAGCATTGATCGAATGGACGGTTATTGTGTTCTGGCATGACTTATTTGATAATGACTATGGCTTTATCCGTGAAATTGGCCGCCAGGCCGGAGGTATCCATTGAAAAAGGTTCAGCAGGTGCCGATTGTACAGCAGGTTGTGGACAGCATAACCGAGTACATCCAGACCAGCGGCATTGCGGTCGGGGAGAAGCTGCCGACCGAAAAGGAGTTCTGCGAGACGCTGTCCGTGGGGCGGGGAACCTTGCGGGAAGCGCTGCGGATTCTGCAGACCAAGGGTCTGGTTGAGATCAAGCCCGGCCGCGGCGCCTTTGTGGCCCGGCTGAGCGAAGAGGATTCGTCCAGCCTGGTGGAATGGTTCATCCAGAATGAGGCGGACCTGACGGAGTGCATTGAAGTCCGCTTCGGACTGGAGCCGGTGGCGATCAAGCTGGCGATCACACGCTGCTCGGATGCCGACATTGCAAGGCTTTCCGAGATTCACGAGGCCTTCGTCAATGCGGTGCACGAGCGGGATATCCTCAAGATCGCCGAGCTGGACCAGCGCTTCCACAACCAGATCGTCGAGATGAGCCGGAACAAGCTCCTGATCTCGATCAACAAGAAGGTGAGTTCCTGCATCGTGCCGTTCCGCGACCGGACATTCCAGATCCCGGAGAACGCCGAGCATGCGATCGAGCCCCACACCAACATCATGCGCGCGATTGCCTCGCGGGATGTCGAGGCGGGCGAGCTGTTCATGAAGCGGCATCTGCAGCGCGTCATCGACGACATGAGCGTCATGTTCCGCAAATAGCATCGCAGCCGGCCCTGCCGGCTGAATATCATCGATTGGCTGCATGGCCGCTGCCCGGGATGGACCCGGGTGGCGGCCCTTTTTGCGCGGGCGGCCGGTTCCGGCGGCGTCTGGCTCTGAAAGCGTCTGGCCGCTGTGGCGGAAGGACCGGTCGGCAGAAATTGTCGGACCGGATCGGGAATCATGGGGAAATTGTACAATATTGTCTAACAATCTTGGGCATGAACGACGGCTGCAGCGCTATTGACAGTCGGCTGAAGCGGCTATAGAATGCAAATATGTCATCAAATTGTATGACGACATACAAAAATCGACGGCCAAACTTGTAGCAATCAAGGAGAAGGAAAATGAAAAAGCTCGTTGCGACCCTCGTTCTCGTTGCCATTGCCATTTCCATCCTGACCGGCTGCGGCGCTGCTCCGGCCACCACAGCAGCCACCACCAAGGCAGCGGCAGCGACCGCGGCCGCCCAGACTTCAGCCGCCGCACAGACCACGGCTGCCGCAGCGGGCAAGCCGATCAAGATCGGCGTCTCGGCGCCTGACCTCACCAACGTCTTCTTCATCCAGATCAAGGACGCCATGAAGGCCGCCCTGAAGAACCCCAAGGACGAGATCGTCATCCAGGACGCCGGCGGCGACCAGAACAAGCAGATGAATGACGTGGCTGACATGATCAGCCAGGGCTGCAATGTCATCTGCATCTCCGCGATCAACTCCGAAGGCGTTCGCGCCACCCTCGAGGCCTGCAAGAAGGCCAATGTCCCGGTCATCGCCTTCAACACCGCAGTCAAGAACCCGGAACTGGTCAAGTGCACCGTCGTCTCCGACAATGTTGTCGCCGGCAAGCTCTGCGCCCAGGCGCTGGCCAAGGCGCTGGACGGCAAGGGCAAGGTCGTCGAGATCACCTACAGCACGACCGAAGTCTGCAAGAACCGCCAGGACGGCTTTGAGGCCGAGCTGAAGAACTACCCCGGCATCCAGATCATCCAGACCAAGGACGTCGAGAAGCCGCGCGCCGACTACTCGCAGCCGATCATGGTCGACTTCATCAACGCCAACCCCGTCATCGACGGCGTGTTCACCATCAACGACCCGACCGCCCGCGGTGCCATCGCTGCCCTGAAGGAAGCCGGCAAGCTGGCCAAGACCAAGGTCGTCTCGATCGATGGTTCCGACGAGGGCAAGGCTTTCATCCGCGCTGGTGAAATGGTCGCCTCGGCTGCCCAGAATCCGGCCAAGATCGGCTCCACCTGCATCGACGTCGCCTACAGCATCCTCGACAACAAGACCGTCGACGCCCGCATCGTTGTTCCGATGTCCATCATCACCAAGGACAACGTCGGCTAAGCAAGAACCGCCATCCGTGAAACAGCGGATATGGCATAGACCTGACAGACGTGCCGCGTTCCGGCGGCTGGTTCTAGGGCGGATACTGGTGCGGCGGAGGCTGCGCCAGTATCTGCCGCGAACGGCCGCAGCGGGCCGG
>CAYOHO010000016.1:9001-13995 GCA_964403755.1 uncultured Oscillospiraceae bacterium | reverse complement strand
TACATCCGCAGCCTCCCCGAGGAGGAGCGCTCCCGCCTGGGCTACCGCGTCAGCGCCAGCGGCCAGGTCGTGTTCAATCCCCAGCCGCTGCAGGCCGAAGAGCTGACCAAGGCGCCCCCGGCACCGCCCCGCCGTTCCACACAGGGCGACAAGGGCATCATCGTCAAGGGCATCGACAACGTGCTGGTGCGCCTCTCCCGCTGCTGCAGCCCGGTCCCGGGCGACAAGATCATCGGCTTCGTGACCCGGGGCAAGGGCGTGGCCGTGCACCGCACCGACTGCAGCAACATCCGCAACCTGCTGTCCTCGGCGCCGCTCTCCGGAGCCGATGCCGAGAAGGCCTCGCGCCTGATCGATGTCTCCTGGGCCGACGAGAGCATCCAGTCCGCCTTCACGGTTGAGCTCAAGATCCTGGCCCATGACCGCCGCCACCTCCTGGCCGATGTGTCCAATGCCATCGCCGACGAGAAGGTATCGATCATTTCCGGCCAGATGACCGCCATGAAGGATGTCACCGCCACGCTGCTGATGACCATCGAAGTCAGCGGGCAGGCCCAGTACGACCGCGTCATCGGACGCATCAAGGCCATCCGCGACGTCATCGAAGTCCGTCGCGGCCATTGAACAGGCAAGGCCTGTTCAATGACCGTCGACCAGTGGCCATGGAGCAAGCTTGTTTGTTCAATGGCCATCGTCCGTCGCGGCCATTGAACCATCGAAACTCGATGGGTGGCCTTCGCCCTCTGCCATTGAACGTACATGCCGCACCGCCAAAACGCCCGTTCCAAGCCCTTTTCCGGGCGCTGGACCGGTCAGTGGGCGATCGTTTCAGGACATGCGGGAAGTGCGCAAGAAAGTGCAAGCTGCCACAAGAATTTTGCATCGTCGGGCTCACTGATGCGCTACAATCAGCGTATGGTGAACGGAAATGAAATGAGCGAGATTGAGAAAACCCTTCTGCCCGGCACGGAGCCGGAGCGAATCCGCCAGGCTGTCAACGATTACGCCCTGGCCTGCGGAATCGTCTGCCGTTTCGTTGACCATCTCGGCAGCACCATCTTCCTCAGCCGCGAGCCAAGAGAGCAGATGCATGTCTGCGAATTCGCCGCCCAGGTCCTGCCCGGCGCGCCCCAGGAGGATGAGCCCCGCAGCGCCAAGGCCTGCGAGAATGCGCACCTCTACGGCTGCTACCAGTCCGAGCGCTTTGGCGGCCGCTACATCTACTTCTGCCCGGTCGGCCTGACCCACTGGGCCTCGCCGATCATGCAGGAAGGCTCTGTGATCGGCGCGCTGGTCGGCGGTCCCGTCCACCTGGTCGATCCCGACGAGTTCCTGATCGAGGAGATGGCCGAGAAGACCGGCATTCACCAGATGCATCTGCCCCAGCTGCGCAAGGAGATGTCGTCCCTGCCGGTGGTCTCCACCGAACGTGTCAACAGCCTCAGCGAGATCCTGTTCCTGACGGCACGCGGACTTTCCGACCACACCTTCAGCGAACTTGACGAGCGCAAGGGCTCGGCTGACCTGCAGTCGCGGCTCTGGGAGCAGATCAGCTTCATGAAGAGCTTCAGCTACGCCCGCGAGGACATCCTCGCCTACCCGCTCGAGAAGGAGCAGCGCCTGCTCGAGCTGATCGAGACCGGCAACAAGAACGGCACGCAGGAGCTGCTGAACGAGATCCTCGGCCATATCTTCTTCTCGAGCAGCGGCACGATCGAGGTCATGCGCGCCCGTGTCATCGAGCTGGTCGTGCTCCTCTCCCGCGCCGCCATCCGCGGCGGCGCCGACGTGGAGCAGATCTTCGGCCTCAACTACATGTACCTCAACAAGATCGGCAGCTTCCGCAGCATCGACGAGATCGCCTACTGGCTGTCCGGCATCCTCGGCCGCTTTACCGACCAGGTGTTCAACCTCACCAACGTCAAGCACGCCGATGTCATCTACCGCGCGATCGACTACGTGCGCAAGAACTATATGAAGCGGATCACCCTCGAGGAGACGGCCGCCCGTGTCTTCCTCAGCCCGGCCTACTTCAGCCGGATCTTCAAGGAGGAGATGGGCGAGAACTTCAACAGCTATGTCAACTCGGTGCGGGTCGATGCGGCGCGGCGCCTGCTGCTCAATGAGACGATCCCGCTGGTCGACATCTCCACCATGGCCGGATTCGACGGCCAGAGCTACTTTTCCAAGGTCTTCAAGAAGATTGTCGGCGTGACACCCGGGCGCTTCCGCGAATCGCGGGGCAAGGCGGCCGTTCCGGTGAGCGCGGCAGATAAGGCAGGCCAAAGGCGACATGGTTCGCAGATGAAAACGGGGAGGAACATTTGATGGAGATTCTGGACAACATTTCACAGGCGCTTCAGAAGGGCAAGGCAAAGGATGTCAAGGCGTTCGTCGAGCAGGCGCTCAAGGATGGCCTGCAGCCGCAGACGATCCTGAACGACGGTCTGCTCGCCGGCATGGGCGTCGTCGGCGTCAAGTTCAAGAACAACGAGGTCTATGTCCCTGACGTGCTGATCGCCGCCCGCGCCATGAAGGCCGGCACCGAGATCCTCAAGCCGCTGCTGGCTGCCGCCGGCAGCAAGGCGCTCGGCAAGATCATCCTGGGCACCGTCAAGGGCGACCTGCATGACATCGGCAAGAACCTGGTCGGCATGATGATGGAAGGCCAGGGCATCGAGGTGGTCGACCTGGGCACCGACGTGCCGGCCGAGCGCTTCATCGAGGCCGCCAAGGAGCAGAATGCCCGCATCATCTGCTGCTCGGCCCTGCTGACCACCACCATGGGCGAGATGAAGACTGTTGTCGAAGCCGCCAAGGCCGCCGGCATCCGCGACCAGGTCACCATCATGGTCGGCGGCGCGCCGGTCAACGATGCCTTTGCCAAGAGCATCGGCGCCGACATCTACTCGCCGGACGCGGCCACCGCCGCCGAGGCTGCCGCCGCTGTCCTGCGCGGCTGAGCGGCTGTGTGCCGGGACCACCGGCGCCGGCTCCGGGCTCGGCCGGCCGACGGCTGCCTGGACAACACGCCATTGAGACCGGAATGAACAGGCGGTCCGAGTGCCCTCCAAGGGCACCCAGGCCGCCTTTCGGCTGTCCGGAACCGGACGGGCAGTCGCTCCGGGCGGTCGGTTCTCCAGACGTTCGTCCCGGAAGGGCTAGACCTCGAGCAGGGACACGAGGATGATCGGCCGCCGCTTCGTGCGCTCATAGAGCAGGTCGCGCAGCTGGTCGCGCAGGGCGCCGGACTGGACCAGCGCGGCCAGCGGCTTGCTGTCGCGCTCCGCCTTGCGGGCGAAGGCAGCGATCTTGCGCTGGCATTCCTCGATCACCTGCTCCGCCTCCGTCTCGTAGATGAAGCCGCGCGCCTGGATGTCCGGCTGGGCAGCCAGGACGCCGCTTTCGCGGCTGAGCGCGAGGAAGATGGCGACGACGCCGTCCTCCGCCAGCAGGCGGCGGTCGCGCAGGACCAGACTGTCGACGTCTTCGCGGCCGGAGTTGCCGATCAGGACGCCGGCGGCGCTGACAAAGCCGGTCACGTCGGCGTGGTCGCCGCAGATCTCATAGATGTCGCCGTTGTTGAGCAGCGTGATGTTGTCCCAGTTCATGCCCAGCTCGCTGGCCAGCTCGCCGTGCCGGTAGAGGTGGCGGTATTCGCCGTGCCCGGGCAGGAAGAACCGGGGCCGGATCAGGCTGTGCAGCAGCTTGAGCTCCTCCTGGTAGGCGTGGCCGGAGACATGGATCTCGGCTAGCGACTCGTAGATGACATGGGCGCCGCGCTTGAACAGCTCGTTGATGACGCGGTAGATCGGCTTCTCGTTGCCGGGGATCGGGCTGGCGGAGATCACGACCGTGTCGTTGGCCTTGATCTCGACATTGCGGTGCTCGGAAAAGGCCATGCGGGTCAGCGCCGACATCGGCTCGCCCTGGCTGCCGGTGCTGATCAGGACGGTTTCATTGTCGGGATAGCGGTCCAGGTCGCTGACATCGATCAGGGTCTCCGGGCGCATGCGGATATAGCCCAGTTCGCTGGCGGCGCCGAACACATTGAGCATGCTCCGGCCGACCAGAGCCACCTTGCGGTTCTGGTTCTCGGCGGCCGAGATGATCGACTGCAGGCGGAACACGTTCGACGAGAACGTCGCCACGATGATCCGGCCGGGCGCCCGGGCGAAGATGCCGGCGAACGAGGCGCCGACCTTGCTCTCGGACGGCGTGTAGCCGCGGCGCTCGACATTGGTGCTTTCGCACATCATCAGCAGCACGCCCTCGGCGCCGATGGCGGCAATCCGGGAGAGGTCCATCGGCACACCGTTGACCGGGGTGTAGTCGATCTTGAAGTCGCCGGAATGGAAGATGGTCCCTGCCGGCGTGCGGATGGCAAAGGCGCTGGCATCGGCGATGCTGTGGTTGATATGGACGAACTCGACCTCGAAGCTGCCGGCCCGCACCCGTTCGCCGGCCTTGACCTCGACCAGCTCGGCGCCACGGACACCGCCGCTGATCCGGTCCTCGAGCTTGATGCGCGCGAGCGCGATGGTCAGGCTGTTGGCGTAGATCGGGACGCTGACCTCGCGGGCCAGCCAGGGCAGGGCGCCGATATGGTCCTCATGGCCGTGGGTGAGGAAGATGCCGCGCAGCTTGTGGCGGTTCTGGATCACGTACGAGAAGTCGGGGATGACGATGTCGATGCCGGGCATGTCCTCCTCGGGGAAGGCCAGGCCGCAGTCGATGATGATCATGTCGTCGCCGTACTCGTAGACGGTCATGTTCTTGCCGATCTCGCGCATCCCGCCGAGCGGGATCACGCGCAGCGGCACGCCCGGACAGGGGGCCGGCAGCCTGGGCTGCGGCGACAGGGCCGGCACATCGCCGCGTGCGCCGGCTGGACGGGCCGGGCGTCCGGCGGATCCGGCGCCTTGGGACGGCAGCGCGCCGTTGCGGGCGCGTGCCTGGCCTTGAAGCGGAAGCGCCGGCCTTGCCTGACCAGC
>CAYOHO010000016.1:0-8901 GCA_964403755.1 uncultured Oscillospiraceae bacterium | reverse complement strand
CTTCGGCGAGCCCGCATCCTTGGCTGCCTGGAGCGGCTTCATCGCCTTGGCCGTCTTTGCCGCGTTGGCCGTTTTTGCCGGTTTCGGCGCTGAGACCGGTTTTGCCGGCCTTGCCGCCGATGCCGCGGGTGCTGGAACCGTCGGCAGGGCCGGGACCGGCATCCGGCCGCCGGCCGGGACGATTCCGTGCGGGCGCCTGCGGATTTCCCCATGCAGGGCCGCCTGGCTGCCTGGCCGCGGTCGCGGCAGGGCCGGTGCCGGCCTGCCGGCCACCGGTACGGGTGCCTGCAGGCCAGATCGTCCGCTGGTTCCCGGACCAGGCCGTCCGCCAGTTCCTGGACCGGTCCGGGCTCCGGGAACCGGGCGCCGGCTTCCCGTGCCCGCAGGCCGGCCGGCCAGCGGCCGGTTCGGGCTGCCGGCGACAGGCCGGGCGGTAGCAGGAGCGGATGGACTGCGGCCGGACCGGCTCGCGGCGGCCGGCCCGATGGCTGGCATTCCCGGCTGTCCGCCGGCGCCGGCGGGGCGGGCCGGCGCCAGGCCAGCCTTGCCGCGGGTTCTCTTGGTCGGCATGGTGATCATCCTCCTGTCGGGGTTTCGTTCCAGTTCATGATAACATGACCGGTTGCGCAGGGAAATGCATCACCTGACAGGACAGCAGACGGATGAACGCCAGGATTTTCAGCGTCTTTTCTGCCCGAAACGCCCCTGACGGCTTGCATCACCCCGAATGTCGTGCTAAAATACATCAGTGTTTTGTCGCTTGCGTACCGGACCTGCCTCTGCAGGGCATGGACATCGCGATATCCATTGACCGAAATAGAGAAGCAGGAGGTGAAGGATCATGCCGAACATCAAATCAGCCATCAAGCGGGTCAGCGTTGCTGAAAAGAAGACCGCTGCGAACAAGATCAAGAAGAGTGAGCTTCGCACGGTGGTTAAGAAGACTCGGGCTGCGGTTGCCGCCTCCGCTGAACAGGCAGGCGAAATGCTGAAGAATGCCCAGGCGATCGTCGACCACGCGGCCGACAAGGGCTATATTCACAAGAATACCGCTGCCCGCCGCAAGTCCCGTCTGGCCAAGGCCCTCAACAAGACCCTGAAGTAAGCGCCGAACCGGATCCGGAGCCTCGCTCCGCCGGCTGCCAGACATTCCGGAAAGTCAAAAACCGTTTCGGGACCCCGGTCCCGGAACGGTTTTTTGCGTCCGGGAAACCCGGATTGCAGCAGCAGCGGATCTGGAGCGGCCGGAGGCCCGGTCGCAAGGCGGGCATGGCCTGGGGCACGCAAAAGGACCGGCCCATTGGAGCCGGTCCTTTCCATGCATTTGCCTTGCTTGTCCGTGGCGGCGCCTCGCCAGCGCAGCGTGGCGGTCCGGCCGCCGCGTGGAGGCTTGGCCGCAGCCTGACCGCGGTTGGCGGTCCGGCTGGAGTCAGGCCAGCCTGAGGCGGTGATAGATCTTCTTGCCCTTGCGCACCATGGCTTCGCCGTCCTTGAAGTCGGCGGGCTGGAGGGTGCGGGCAAAGTCGGTGACGGGCTCCTCGTTCAGGTAGACACCGCCCTGGGCCATCAGGCGCCGGCCCTCGCCCTTGGAAGGCACCAGCCCGGCCCGGAGCATCATGTCGAGCAGCAGGGGTGCGCCGGCCAGCTCGGCCGCGGTCAGGTTCGTGGTCGGCATGTTCTCGGCATGGCCGCCGCGCTCGAACAGGGCCTCCGCCATCTGCCGGGTCTCGGTCGCGACCGCTTCGCCGTGGACGATCTTCGTCACTTCGAAGGCCAGGCGCTTCTTCGCCTCGTTGATGCGCTCGTCCTTCAGGCTGGCGTATTCGGCAATCTCCGCGAGCGGCAGGAAGGTGAGCAGCTTCAGGCAGTTGACGACATCGGCGTCGTCGATGTTGCGCCAGTACTGGTAGAAGTCGGAGGGCGACGTCTTCTGCGGGTCGAGCCATACGGCGCCCTTCGACGTCTTGCCCATCTTGATGCCGGCGCTGGTCGTCAGGAGGCGGAAGGTCATGCCGAACGCCTCGCCCTGGTCCTTGCGGCGCACGAGCTCGACGCCGCCGAGGATGTTCGACCACTGGTCGTCGCCGCCGAACTGCATCTTGCAGTTGTAGTTCCGGTAGAGCACCAGGAAGTCGTACGACTGCATCAACATGTAGTTGAACTCGAGGAAGGTCAGGCCCTTCTCCAGGCGCTGCCGGTAGCAATCGGCCGTCAGCATGCGGTTGACCGAGAAGTGGGCGCCGATCTCGCGCAGAAAGTCGACGTAGTTGAGGTTGAGCAGCCAGTCGGCGTTGTCGACCATCAGGGCCTTGCCGTCGCTGAAGTCGATCAGCAGGCTCATCTGCTTGCGGAACTGCTCGACGTTGTGGGCGATGATCTCCTTCGTCAGGACCTGGCGCAGGTCGCTGCGGCCGGAGGGATCGCCGATCATGCCGGTACCGCCGCCGAGCAGGGCGATCGGCCGGTGGCCGGCGCGCTGCATGTGGGCCATGACCATCATCTGGACGAAATGGCCGACATGGAGGCTGTCCGCGGTCGGGTCGAAGCCGATATAGAACGTGGCGCCCGGCTTGCCGAGCAGCTCGCGGACCTCCGCCTCGTGCGTGACCTGCGCGAGGTAGCCGCGTTCCTTCAGGGTGTCGAATACGTTCTTCGTTCCGTTTTCAGCCATGTTCAGATCCTCGCAATCGGGGGCGCCGTAAGCCGTGCGCAGCGGATGAGGCTGCCGGCAGGCGCCGTAAGTGCATTCAATTCTAGCGCGTGATCACCGGTGTGTCAAAGTCGGCGCCCGCCGGAAGGCCGGCAGCCAGCGACCAGAGGTCGGTGGAGAGGCGATCGAGCTGGGCCAGGCGGACCGCTGCCGGCTGCGTCAGCTCCAGGAAGTCGGAGCCCTTGGTCAGGATGGGCAGGGCGGCATGCTGGCGCATCAGCTTCAGCAGGTAGCGGCCCTTGCGGTCGAAGCCGAGCACCCGCAGATACTGTGGCCCGCCGGCAGCGTCGAGCTGCGCCAGATCCTCGCGGCGGACGCCGGCCAGCAGGGCCGTCAGGGCGCGGCTGATTCGGGTGGCCGGAAAGCGGCGGGTGTCGGCGGCATCGAGCAGATCCTGCAGCAGATCCGGGGAGGCCTTGGCCGGGCGTGCCGCCATCTGCTTCAGACGGCGGCCGAGGCCTTCCTCCATGCCGGCGATAGCGTCGAGCTCCTCACCGGTGCGGCTGCCGAGCAGCGACAGCAGGGCGGGGGCGAGCGATTCCGGGAACACCGGTCCCCGGCCGGCAGCCGCCTGCTCCACGAGGACGCCGAGCGCCGCAGCCGGCATGTGGCCGGAGAGGGCGGTCAGCAGCGCGGCCGGATTGCGTCCGCAGCGGCGGATTTCGCTTCGGATCGCGGTTGCGCTGGCTGGACCGGTGAGGCCGGCCAGGGTCTGGCCGCGGTAGGCCTGCCCTTCGCGCCCGTGGGTCCACGGCTTGAGGCGGCCGGCGGCATGCCGGCGGATGGCCTTGAGGTACTCAACGGCCAGGATGTTGTTTGACGTGCTGAGGACGGCGGCTTCGGACGGGTCGTCAAGGCAGGCGGCAAGGGCCTGCTGCCGGGCGGCCGGGAAGGCGAGGCCGCTGTCGAGGCCATCGCGCAGCACGGCCTTGAAGGCCGGCGGCTCTTCCGTGAGGATGGCGGCAGCATGGTCCAGGGCCGCCAGGTCGCCTGACTCGCTGCCGAAGGCCAGATGGCCGACGACACCGGTCGCCAGCAGGCACTGCACGCCGCCGGTCGCGAAACGCTCGGCGCTGGCCGCCGCATAGGCGAAGGGCAGCTCGATCACGAGGCTGGCCCCCATGGCCAGGGCCATGCGGGTGCGCGCCCACTTGTCGACGACGGCCGGTTCCCCGCGCTGGGTGAAATTGCCGCTCATGACGACAGCCAGGGCCGCGTCGGCGCCGAAGCGCGTCCGGACCAGCTCGTACTGGCGGGCGTGCCCCTGGTGGAAGGGATTGTACTCTGCAATGATGCCAACAGTTTTCATGGCGACATTATAGCAGTTCTGTGCGCCCCCGCCAGCGTCCGCCGCGTTTTGCCGCATCGGACTGCCCTATGCAAATATAGCTCGCCGCATTCGCTTGCCAACCGGGCAGCCGCCCCCCCGCCAGCACTTGGGCTGGCGACGCGTTTTTGCTATGATGGACGGTGAAGCGCCGGCCGGCGCCGGGCGCATCCGGATTGTCCGGCCGGCCGGCTCCCGAATGACCGGACAGAGGAGGGATGCATCCTGGTTTCCAAGCTCAGGCAGAAGCGGATACGGATCCTGGCTGCGGCTGCCATCGTCCTGGCCCTCGCAGTCGGCGCCATCCTGGTGGGTATCGGCCTCGCATCGCGCGGCCGGAGTCCGGCGGTGCATTTCGAGTCCAGCCTCCCCGGGGCTGCCCGCTCCGGCTTCACCTATACGAACGACACGGCCGTCCGCCAGCTGGGCGATCGGAGCCGCAGCCTGCTGCTGCAGGATGCCGGCTGGATCCGCTGGCTGCGCATCGAGGGCCGGCTGACCGGCCAGTCAGCCGAACCGTCGCCGCAGCTGGATGCCCTCGATCAGCTGGCCGCCGCACGCGTGGCGCTGGAGGGCGGCGACCGGACAGCCCTTCAGGCAGACCTCGCCCGCATCCGGAAGGTCTTCCGCACAGAGCAGGGCCTGCTAGCCGGTTCCGCCGTGCTGGATTCCACAGCCCGCCCGGTCCGCAGCACCGGCTTCTCCACGGCAGCCACGCTGGGCTGGCTGCGTCTGCTGGCCGAAAGCAGCGAATTCCTGAATACGACCGACCTGCTGGCTGACCTGCGCACCGGCTCCGATGCCTTCCTGGCCCTGACCGGCAGCGACGGCCTGGTGCCGGCCGATTCAAGCCTGGCCATCCTCAAGACACCGCCGCGGGCAGACCCCGGCGCCACCCCGACCCCGCGGCCCTCGGTGACGCCGACACCGGAAGTCGAGAGCGTCCGGTCAGTCATCCGCATCTCTGACCTCGACCTCTATGCCATGAAGCTGCTGCAGCCGCTGGACAGCCGCTGGCAGACCGTCCTGGCCCGCAGCCAGGACCTGGTCCGCGGAGCCGTCCTCGTGGGAACGGTGCCGCTGTTCCAGTACGCCTATGACCCGGCGGTCGGCGACTACATCGGATTTGCCGGCAGCCAGCCCGTGATCGGTCTCGAGGAGTCCCTGCTCACCCTGCTGCACGTCGAGGAGGCCGGCGAGCGTCTGCCCGAGACCCTGACCTGGTTCCGCAGCCGCTTCTATGAGTCCGCCCTGCTGCCCGAGCAGGTCAACCGGGCCAGCGGTGCTGCGACCAGCGATGACGAATGCGTCGCCGGTTATGCCATCCTTGCCCGGGTGGCCCGGATCGCCGACGACTCGATGCTGTACAGCCGCGCCATCGAACGGCTGGCCTGGCACACCGCGACCAATGTCCGCAGCGCCGCTCTGGGAGCGATCTTCCGCACGGACCCGGATGACCGCATCCGGGTGGCGGCGCACGACAATCTCTGGGCCCTGCTGGCCTACCGCTGAGCCGTCTCGCAGCCTGGCCGACATGGCCGGCAGCCGTTGCCAGCCCCGTTTCCGCACCGGGAAGGCGCCTTCCCGAACCTTTGGGCACTATGTTACAAATTGCGCCCGACGGTGTGCGGGAATGTCCTTATAATGTAATATCCTCAGGCCTTTCACATGGACTCGACATCAGTCTTTTATGCTAGAATAATGAACGATTGCACCCATTTTTGCGGCCACCTGCAAAGCGGGAGGAAGTGAGCGCCAATGCACAACATGATCGAGCTCAAGTCAGAGATGGACCGCCTGCTTTCCAGCCTGGGCGGCGTCATCGCAGCACGCGCCGTCTTCAATGACGAGGATGAGGTTGTCGAGATTCACGTGCTCAGCGACCTGACCAAGTCGCCCAAGCAGCTGGTCCGCGACATCCAGTCGGCCACGATGGCTGCCTTCGGCCTCGACATCGACTACAAGATGATCAGCATCGCCCAGGTCGACAGCGACATGGTCGCGCCGCCCACCGTTACTGCCCAGCCGCGGCTTTCCATCCGCCGCATCACCATCGGTCTCGATAGCCAGTCGCTCGAGGCGACCGTCAGCCTTTCCCTCGGCGACCGGATCTTCGACGGCAGCAGCCGCGGCCCGATCTCGGCCCGCAGCCGCATCAGCGCCACCGCGGCCGCCGCGGTGCAGGCACTCAAGAAGTACTTCGGACCGGGCATCAGCCTTTCCCTGATCGAATTCCAGCGCCAGAGCCTGGGCGGCAGCGAATGCTTCGCCGTGGCCCTGTCCTGGACGGACGGCCTGCGTGAAATCGTGCGCTATGGCATCGCCCCGATCAGCGGCCCGGAGGCAGAGATCCAGGCCATCGTCCGCGCCATCCTCTCGGCTGTCAACCGCTCGGTTGGCTTTGCCGACAAGACCGGCGCCTGACCGTCACTGCCCCCGAGTGGGGCGGGAACCTGCCGCCGGAGGAGCGGCAGCCGACATCGCATGAAATGACAGACCAGCGGAGCGGAGCGGAACAACCTGCTTGAATAGCGAAGAGGCAGAGTCCTTAATAGGAGGTTGTTCTAGGTGAAATTCAGAAAAGCCCTGGGAGCCCTGGCCGCAATACTGGCCCTCGTCCTCTCCACTGGTGCCAACTGGCGCATTCTCTGATCCGGAGAATCGCGGTCCCAAGGGGCCGCAGCCACTGAATGCTGGTCTGTCATTTCATATTTTTTCCTGGCGTCCGCGGCTGTTCCAACTAAAGGACGGCTCGCCGGCCGGGACGGCCGGCCGACGAGCATGGCCGCCACGAAAGGCAGCAATGAACCCATGACAGGAACCATGAACCGAAGCCTGCGCATATATATCGCCCTAACGGTGCTTACCGGCATCGGTCTGCTGCTTGGCCTGACCCTGCTTCACCTCGACGAGGTGCTGCCAGTCATCACCGGCATACTCTTCCTGGCGGTCCTGGCCGTCATCGCCGAGTCCCAGGGCATCGCCATCGACAACGACAAGGCCATCTCGATCTCCTTCGCCATCAACATCAGCGCCCTGCTTCTCTTCGGCATCGTCCCGGCCGCCTGGGTGTCCTTCGCCACGGCCTTCTTCGCCGTTGTCGACGCCGGCCAGGGCCGCAAGTCCCACCTGCTGAACACGCCGCTCTACAAGGTCCTGCTCAACGCCGCCAACTACATCATCTCGATCCTGGCCTGCGGCATTGTCTTCACACTGCTGGGCGGCGACTACCTGCGCCACCTCGACCTCACCGGCTTCGAGCGCATCCTGATCGCCATCGCCGGCATGCTGCCAGCCATCCTCGGCGGACTGATCGTCTACGTCTTCATCAACACCGTCATCGTGATGCTCTACTTCGCGGTCCAGCAGCCCGGCAGCAAGTCGCTCCTGGGCGACTGGTTCCGCATCTTCTCGTGGTCGGCCCTGAGCATGCTCTGCGTCGGCGCGCTCGGCGTGCTGCTCACGGTCGTCTACGACGCCTTCGGCCCACTGGCGGTGCTGCTGTTCTTCGGCCCCTTCATGCTTTTCCGCTATGCCTATGTCGGCTTCTCCTCGATCCAGAAGGGGTACCTCGACACGATCCAGGCCTTCTCGGCCGCCCTTGAAGCCAAGGACAAGTACACCGTCGGCCATGCCCGCCGGGTCGAGCGCTACTGTGAAATCATCGCCCGGGAGCTGGACCTCTCGAACGACCGCACCAAGGTGCTCAAGTACGCCTCGCTGCTGCACGACATCGGCAAGATCGGCATCAGCGAGCGCATCCTCAACAAGGAGACGCGCCTGACCGACGAGGAGTATGAGGAGATCAAGAAGCACCCGGTGATTGGCGCCCAGATGCTCGAGGGCATCGAGTTCCTCCAGCGGGAGGTCCGCATCATCCGCGCCCACCATGTCCACTACGACGGCTCCGGCTACCCCCGCGACTGCGGTGAGGACGCGAAGCTGCTCGAAGCCCAGATCCTCTGCGTCGCCGACTCGTTCGATGCCATGACCTCTGACCGCGCCTACCGCAAGGCCATGACGCACGAGGAGGCCTTCACCGAATTGCTGGCCCACTCCGGAACCCAGTTCATGCCGGAGGCGGTCAAGGCCCTGATCCACGGCCTCACCCGGGAGCAGGCGCAGGCCCAGAAGGCGGCTGCGCGGCAGGAAGCCCTGCAGTGATCACGGCCGCGGCCCTGATCGGCATCCTGGCCGGTCTCCTGCGCGGCGGCCGCCTGTCCAGCCTGTCCCGCCAGCGCCTCCGGGCGATCGCGCTTTTGCCTGCCGCCTGGCTCTGCGAGGCCCTCTCCGCCCGCGGTGCCGCTGCCTGGGCCGCCGGCACGCTCGGCAGCCCCGGTTCCGCCCCGCTGATCCTCTTTCTGCTGGCTGCCATCCAGTACAGCGCCGTCTTCATCTTCATCGGACTCAACATCGAGAAATCCGGCCTGGGCCTGCTGCTCGTCGGCAGCATCATGAACGGGGCTGTCATCCTGGCCAACGGCGGACGCATGCCGGTCGGCCAGCTGGCCGGGCGCTTCGGCGAGGCAGCCCTGCAGCGCATCGCCGAGGCGCCGCACTACCTGCTGGCCAGCGGCTCCGAGCCGCTGGTCTTCCTCGGCGACTGGCTGCCGTTCTGGTCCCTGGGCTGGTATATGGTCAGCATCGGCGACTTTTTCATCGCCGCCGGCGCCATCCTGCTCTGCGATGCCCTCCTGCGGCCGACAACGCTTACGCATTCCCGCCTCCCGAAGGTTGAATATGGCGCCGAATACGTTTATACTAAAGAGCGCTTTATAAAATGCAGTGAAAGAGGGATGGGTATTTATGGGCTTTATCGACAAGATCTTCGCCAAGGCCAAGAGCGACAGAAAGACGATCGTCC
>CAYOHO010000015.1:8943-14036 GCA_964403755.1 uncultured Oscillospiraceae bacterium | reverse complement strand
GTCCGGCTCAGCCGAAGCCCAGGCATCGACCACATCCGTGGCGAAGTTGAAGCCCTCGGGCACGGTGATGGCGAAATTCTCCAGGAAGTCTTCGTAGGAAGCGAACGAGTCGCGCGGCAGAAAGCGGTTCAGGACCGGGTTCTCATGATTCACGGCTATTTCCCCCAGGCGGTTGGCGTTGGTGCATCGGGCGCCTGCCGGTTCAGCCCTGCGGCGCCGGCGTATCGTGCAGGATCACGGTTCAGCCCTGCGGCGCCGGTGTATCGTGCAGGATCACGGTCAGGAAGCTGGCGGGCGCATCGTCCAGGGCGAACTGGCCATGGGCAATGGTCGGGTCGAAGAAGATGCTGTCGCCGGTGTCCAGGTCGACCGACTGGCCGCCCAGCACGACGCGGACCCGGCCCTTGAGCACCAGGTTGAACTCCTGGCCGCCATGGGTCACCAGGCTGATCTCCGGATTGCGCTCGGGGTCGAGCGAGACGAGAAGCGGCTCGAAGAGGCGGTTCTGGAAATCAAAGGCCAGGCTCTGGAAGCGGTAGCCCGGATAGCGCTCGATCTCCGGCCCCCGGCCCTGCCGTACCACGCAAAAGCGCTGCAGGTTCGGCGACTTGCCAGTCAGCAGATCGGTGAGGTCGACCCCGAACAGGCCGGCGATGGCATAGAGCGCGCTGATCGGCACGTCGAGCGAGCCATCTTCAAAGGACTGGTAGCGATCGAGGCTGATGCCAAGCTTCGCCGCCGTTTCGGCACGCTCGGCTTCGGCGCTCTCCCTGAGCTCGCGGATGCGGCTGGCGATTTCCAGCCGGCTGTTGCTTTCCGTCATGTGCGTTCCCCCTGCCTGATTCTTCTGTCTGATTGCCGGCTGGCAGCAGCCGCTGCCGATTGCTGCCCGGCATGATCCGGGTTCTGGCCGGCATTCGCCGGCTGCAGACCGGCATGATCCGGGTTCTGGCCGGCATTCGCCGGCTGCAGACCGGCATGATCCGGGTGCTGGCCGGCATTCGCCGGCTGCGGACCGGCACGGACGTCTGCAGTCCCTGAATAACCATTATCGTACATTTCAGCCCGACAATGCAATTGTCATATGGGGCATCCGGGGCATGGCAGCGGCCGGCATGGTTCGCCTGCTGTTCAAGCCATCTTCAGGAAACCGTCACAATGGCCCCGTATAATGGCCCTATAGCCCGGCTGAAGACCGGCCGCCCCAGCTGCCAGCCGCCCCATGTGCGCAGTTGGCAGATCGGTGGATTCGGGCGTATCATGAGGCACAGGCACCCACCACCCGCTCCGCTGCCGGAACCGCACCAGGTGGCCGGCGCGGCTTCACCAGAAAAGGACGCGTGACACTGATGAGCAAGATCCTGATCGTGGACGACGAGCAGAACATTCGTCTGATGATCCGCAAGTATGCCGAATTCGAGGGCCTCGAGACGGCTGAGGCCGCCAACGGCATGGAGGCGGTCCAAATGTGCCGCGCCCAGGACTTCGACGCCATCGTCATGGATATCATGATGCCCGAGCTGGACGGCTTTTCGGCCTGCCGCGAGATCTTCCGCCACAAGAAGATCCCGGTGCTGATGCTCTCGGCCCGCGGCGAGGAATATGACAAGATCAACGGCTTTGAGCTTGGGATCGACGACTATGTTGTCAAGCCCTTCTCGCCCCGGGAGCTCATGCTGCGCATCCATGTCCTGATCAGCCGCAACCAGAAGCAGCAGCCCGCCGAACCGGAGCGTGATGTCGTCAGCTTCGAGGGCCTCACGATCGACTTCACCGGCCGGGTCGTCACCGTTGACGGCGTAACGGCCGAGCTCTCGCCCAAGGAATACGAGCTGCTCTTCTACCTGGTCCGCAACCGCCGCATCGCCCTCACCCGCGAGCGCCTGCTCTCGCAGGTCTGGGGCTACGACTTCTTCGGCGACGACCGTACGCTCGACACCCACATCAAGCTGCTGCGCAACAGCCTTGGCTCCTACCGCAAGTTCATCACGACCCTGCGCGGCGTCGGCTACCGCTTCGAGGCCTGACGCCGATGGAACGACACGCTCAGGAAACCAGCCCGCGCCCGGGCCAGGCCGCCTGGTCATCGGCCGGCGACGCCCGGTCCGCGACGAGAAGAACCCTGGGCCAGAAGCTGCGCCGCGTTGGCATCAAGTGGAACCTCTTCCTCTCCTTCGTCCTGTTCTCCGTCATCATGCTGGTCCTGCTCTGGCTCTTCCAGGTCGTCTTCCTCGACGACTTCTATCGCGCCATCAAGACGCGGTCGCTTAACAGCGCCTCCGACGTGATCGTCAAGAACATCGGCAGCAGCAGCCTGGACACCCTCTTCACCTGGATCCGCCAGGACGAGGAGATCAGTGTCCGCCTGGTTGACACCGATGGTCGCGACGTCTATGCCAGCGAAGACCTGCCGGGCAACTCCCTGATCCGACTCCAGGCAGCCGACCTGGCCACGATGCGCGAGCGCGCGCTGGCGGCCGGCGGCAGCTATACCGACATCCTGTCGCGCACCTTCGACCGCGTCCGGACAGCTCCGGGCGGATTCATCGATCGCCAGGCGCCGCGCGACCTGGCGCCGCAGCAAATCCTTGTCTCCGTGCGCGCCGTGACCCTGGGCGACGGGCGCAAGGCCACTCTGCTCCTGAACACGGTGCTGACGCCGGTCAACAGCACGATCAGCACGCTGCGCACCCAGCTGCTTGCTATCACCCTGATCATGATCCTGCTCTCGCTGGGGCTGGCCCTGCTGCTGTCGCGCCGGGTGGCCGGACCGCTGGTGCGCATCAACAACCGCGCCAAGGAGCTGGCTCTCGGCAACTACGAGGTGCGCTTCGATGTCCGCCGGGGCTATCGCGAGGTGCAGGAGCTCGCCGACACGCTCAACCAGGCCGCCCATGACCTCAACCAGGTCGAAGGTCTGCGGCGCGACCTGATCGCCAATGTCTCGCACGACCTGCGCACCCCGCTGACCATGATCGGCGGCTTCGCCGAGGTGATGCGCGACCTGCCGGGCGAGAACAGCCCCGAGAACGCCCAGGTCATCATCGACGAGACCCGCCGTCTCAGCAGCCTGGTGAGCGACCTGCTCGACCTCTCACGGCTCCAGTCCGACAAGCAGCAGATGAACCTCCAGACCTACAGCCTGACGACCTCCATCCGCCAGCTGATCGACCGCTATGGCCGGCTAATCAGCCAGGAGGGGTGCGACCTGACCTTCGAGGCCGACCGCGACGTCATGGTCAGCGGCGATCCACAGCGCATCGAGCAAGTCCTGTACAACCTGATCGGCAATGCCGTCACCAACGTCGGCCCCGACAAGCGCATCATCGTCCGGCAGATCGTCGCCGATGGCCGGGTCCGCGTCGAGGTGACCGACCATGGCGATGGCATCCCGGCCGACCAGCTGCCGCTGATCTGGGAGCGTTACTACCGCTCCGAGCGGAACCACCGCCGGCCGGTCGTCGGCACCGGCCTGGGCCTGTCGATTGTCCGCAGCATCCTGCTTCGCCACAGCGCCGATTTCGGCGTCGAGAGCACCGAAGGCCAGGGCAGCACGTTCTGGTTCAGCCTGCTGGCTGCCGACGTCTGAACCGGCAGCCAGGCCGGCCTCGATGCCTGGAGGCGGCCGCAGCACAAAGTGCCGCGTTGCCAGACAAGCCCGTTCGGCCTATAATTTAAGTACAGACCCGTACTCGAGCACGTCACAGACTTTGCATCCGCTTTCGAAGCGTGCTGCTGCGGCAGCCATGACAAGCAGACAATGTCGGGACAGCCGGGCCGACCCTGAACCGTTCATCACGAGAAAGCCCGGTTATTCCGTCCGGACCAGCAGCCAGCGGCCAAATGCCGCGCCGGAGCTGCGGGGCTGAGCTTTCATCGGAGGGATGGAAATGAAGTTTTTCACCCGTGATCAGCTGCAGGACCTGATGCAAATCCGCCAGTTCCCCTGCGTCTCCCTTTATCTCCCTGTTGAAAAGGTGACCAACGACACGGTTCAGGGCCCCAAGGTCCTGCGCAAGCTGCTGAAAAGCGCCGAAGAGGCGATGAAGGAGAAAGGCGTCCGCACCCCGGACATCGAAAGCATTCTGGCCCCCGCCTATGCGCTGATTAGTGACGCGCTCTTCTGGGAGAACCAGAACCTTGGCCTTGCGCTCTTTCTCAGCAAGGACGGCATGAGGGAGCACCGCCTGCCGGTCCGCTTCACAGAGTCCTTCCTGGTCGCCAACCGCTTCCTGGTTCGCCCGCTGCTCAGCACGCTCGGCCAGGACGGCCGCTATGCCATCCTGGCGCTCGCCCTTGGCGATGTCCACCTCTACGCCTGCACCCGGTTCTCCATGATGGAGATCGTCATGGCGCCGAAGCCGACATCGCTGGGTGATGTGATGAATTCCTACGTTGTCGAGAACAACCTCAGCTATTCCGGCGGCCGGCCCGGCGCCGGCGGGTTCATCGTCGGCGGTTCCTTCTCCCCGCGCGACGAGGAAAAGACCCGCATCCAGGAGTATTTCCGCCGTGTCGACCAGAGCCTGAAGAAGTCGCTCGCCGACGACAAGATGCCGATTGTCCTGGCCAGCGTCGACTATCTCGTGCCGATGTTCCGTGAAGTCGCCAAGGATGCACGCCTCCAGCGTGAGCACATCTCCGGTGCAATCGACGGCATGCGGAAGGACGACTTGCTGGCGAACGCCTGGCGCATTGTCCAGCCGGTTTTCGAGAAGGGCAAATCCAAGGCACTCGAAGCCACGCGCAATGCCCTCAATTCTGCCCTGATTCTGGAGGACATCCGCAAGATTCTCATTGCCGCCAAGAACGGCCAGGTCGACGCGCTTTTCCTGCAGAAGGGCAAGACCCTGCTCGGCAGCGTTGAACTGAGCAGCGGCGGCGAACCGCTTCGGACGGACGAGGAGGAGCTGTTCGATTTCGCGGCCAGCCATGTCATGGCACAGGGCGGCAAGGTCTTCGTCCTGCCGGCGAATGAGATGCCGACCCCGGCCGATTGCGTGGCCCTGCTCCGCTACTCGACCATCACCTGATTTACCCTGCCGCGCCGGAACGGCGTGGCCCCTGACCTGCCGCGCCGGAACGGCGTGGCC
>CAYOHO010000015.1:0-8843 GCA_964403755.1 uncultured Oscillospiraceae bacterium | reverse complement strand
CCTGCCGCGCCGGAACGGCGTGGCCCCTGACCTGCCGCGCCGGAACGGCGTGGCCAGGGCTGATCGCTCCGCAGCAGAAAGCGAGCCCGGCGGCTGGTGCCGTCGGGCTCGCTTCTTCATGCCGTGAAATGGGCGGTTCCGGATCCCATCCGGATTGCGGTTCCGGATCCCGTCCGGCAGGCGGTTCTGTCAGAGGGCTTTGACAAACGCCTCGCCGAAGTCGACGCACTTGGTGAGTCCGGCTTCGTCCGGACGCCAGAGCTGCTTCAGGCCATCGTTGACGACGGTCAGGCCGGCATGGCGGAGCGCCTCACTGACATGGGCGACACCTTCGCCGCTCCAGCCATAGCTGCCGAATGCGGCAGCCTTCTTATTCTTCAGCTTGAGGCCATGCATCATCTCGAGGATGCCGGCGATGGCGTAGGAGATGCCGCCGTTTATCGTGCTGGCGCCGACGAGGACCGCCTTCGAACTGAAGACATCCGTCAGGATGTCGTTCTTGTCAGTCTTGGCGGCATTGTGCAGCTTGACGCAGACCGTGGGGTCGGCCTGCTCGATGCCGCGGGCGATCGCCTCGGCCATCAGGCGCGTCGAGTGCCACATGGAGTCGTAGACGATCGTGATCTGGTTCTCCTGGTACTGGCTGGCCCATTCCAGGTACTGCTTCACGATCTGGGCCGGGTTGTCGCGCCAGATGACACCGTGGCTGGGGCAGATCATATTCAGGGGCAGGTTCATGGCCAGGATCTCGTTGATCTTGCGGGTCACCTGCGAGCTGAACGGCGTGAGGATGTTGGCATAGTACTTGCGGGCTTCGCCATAGAGCTCGCTCTGGTCGACGAGGTCGTTGTACATCAGCTCCGATGCGAAGTGCTGGCCGAAGCCGTCATTGGAGAAGAGGATGGCATCGGTCGAGTAATACGAGAACATCGTATCCGGCCAGTGCAGCATCGGGGCTTCGATGAAGGTCAGGCTGCCGCTGCCGAGCTCGAGCCGGTCGCCGGTCTTGACGACCTTGAAGTTCCAGTCCTGATGATACATGCCCTTGAGGATCTTCACCCCGTTGGCCGTGCAGTAGATCGGGACATTCGGGATTTCGCGCACGAGCTCCGCCAGGGAGCCGCTGTGGTCGATCTCGGCATGGTGGCAGACGATGGCATCAATGCTCTTGAGGTCGATCTCGCGCCTCAGGCCCTGGATGAACTCGTCGTCGAACGGCTTCCAGATGGTGTCGAGCAGCACGGTCTTCTCGTCGCGGATCAGGTAGGCATTGTAGGAAGTTCCAAGATGGGTCGACAGCTCGTCGCCGTGGAAGCGGACAAGCTCCCAGTCGATCTTGCCAACCCAGGTGACGTTGCTGGTGATTTTCTTGCCCATGACAGGCACCCTCCAGTGATCTGGCCCGAAGCGGTCCGCCGGTCAGGCGGCAGGCTCACCAGGGCCGATTGATGCAGATTGGTCAGTTGCACGCATATGAATTAATGATAGCAGAAGCATCGGCCGGTCGCGAGACGGCAGAGCGCATAATCATAAAGGGGTTCTTGACCGGCCCCGCTTGTGCAGGATGGCGCCTACCGGTTCAGGCCTGCCACTCCGAGACCTGGCGCATGCTCTGGCGGATGCTTTCGCTGATGACGCTCTCGGCCCTGGCTTCTTCCCCGTTGTGGATTGCCTGGGTCAGGTTCCGGTGCGAGTCGAGGCTGAACACGAGGCTGATCTGCTCGTTCATGCGGTGCAGGTGCGCCCGGTACAGGTCGCCGACGATGTCGAGCACGCGCAGGACGAACGTATTGCCGGACATGCGGGCGATCTGGCGGTGGTACTCGATGTCGTGCTGGGTGAACGACTCCTGGTCATTCCTGAAGGCGTCGGCCTCCATCAGCTCGTAGAGCGTCTGAAGCTGATCGTTCTCGGCCAGCGTGCCCCGCCGGGCTGCCAGGCGGCAGCTGAGGCGCTCGACACCCTCGCGGAACTCAAGCAGCTCGAGGATGGTGGAGGGCTCGATCGACATGTCCTGCAGCAGCGGCAGGAGAACCGCGCTGGAGTCGAAGCTGCGCACGTAGGTGCCCTCGCCGTTGCGGGTCTCGATCAGTCCAATGGCGGCCAGCTTGTGAAGGGCTGTGCGCACCGAGATGCGGCTCACCTGGAACATCTCGCAGAGCGCGTTTTCCGACGGCAGGCGCTCATTGGGCTTGTAGACGCCTGTAAGGATGTTGTGCTTGAGCTGCTCGAGCACTTCATCGCTGATCTTGGTCTTCCGGATCGGTCGAATGTCAGCCATGCTGTGTCCTTTCCGTTGGAGTCAGGTACATTCCCTGACTGAAAGAATAGTTTCAAAAAATATTTTATGCAAGTGTCGTAAAAAAGTATTGCCATCACGAGTCGTCACGACCTATAATACAGCATATACCGAAAAAATCCACGCAAACTATCAAGGGGCATTTCTACCTTATCGTATGACTCGCCACAGAATAAACTGGAGGTAATGACATGATCACAGAAGAACAGATCAGGAAAGTCGACGCCCTGGCATGGTCCATCCGCAGCCGGGTGCTCGATATGATCGGCGTCGGCAAAGCCGGTCATCTCGGTGGCTCATTCTCGTCCGCCGAAGTCGTGGCTTCGCTCTACGGCTACAAGATGCAGCATGACCCCACGGCTCCGACCTGCCCCACCCGCGACCGTTTCGTCATGAGCAAGGGCCACGCTGCCCTGGCGCAGTACGCCGCCCTGGCCGAATTCGGCTATTTCCCGATGGAAGAACTCAAGAAAGTCAAGAAGCTCGGCGCCATGCTGCAGGGTCACCCCGATCTGCGCAAGACTCCGGGTATTGAAGCCAATACCGGCTCGCTCGGACAGGGCCTCTCGATTGCGGTCGGCATGGCCCTCGGCCTGCGCGTTGACGGCAGCAAGAACCGCGTCTACTGCATCGTCGGCGACGGCGAACTGGCCGAAGGCCAGATCTGGGAAGCCGCCATGGCTGCCGCCAACTTCAAGCTCGACAACATCGTCGCGATCATCGACAGCAACCGCATCCAGGCCACCGACACCATCGAAAAGCGCTTCCGGATCAACCCGGTTCCCGCCAAGTGGGCCGCCTTCGGCTGGCACGTCATCGAAGTCGACGGCCATGACGTCAAGCAGGTCTGCGACGCGCTCGACACCGCCGAGACGATCAAGGACATGCCGGTCGCCATCGTCGCCAACACCGTCAAGGGCAAGGGCCTCGAGTTCGCCGAAAACACCGCGGCCTACCACAACGCCATCCTGACCGAAGAACAGTATAAGCTGGCCGTCCAGCTGGTCGAAGAAAAGAAGGGGGCCTACTCATGCAAAATCTGAGCCAACGCAAAGCATACGGCGAGACGCTTGTCCAGTTCGGCGCCGAAAACAAGAACGTCGTCGCGCTCGAGGCTGACCTCGGCAAGTCGACGATGAGCATCATGTTCCAGGACAAGTATCCGGAGCGCTTCTTCGAGATGGGCATCGCCGAAGCCAACATGATCTCCACTGCCGCCGGCCTTTCCCTGACCGGGAAGATCCCGTTTGCCAGCACCTTCGCCGTGTTCGCCTCCGGCCGTCCTTACGACCAGATCCGCACCAGCGTCTGCATCCCGAAGCTCAACGTCAAGATCTGCGGCTCCAGCGCCGGCCTCTCCGACTTCGGCGACGGCTCGACCCACCAGAGCATCGACGACCTTGCCATCATGCGCGTTCTGCCCAACATGACCGTCTTCTCGCCAGTTGACGCCCTCGAGACCGTCGAGTGCATGAAGGCCATGCTGGCCATCGACGGCCCCTGCTACATCCGCGTCAACCGCAACGACCTGCCCATCGTCACCGAAGAGAAGCGCACCTTTGAAGTCGGCAAGGTCTACCCGATCAAGGCTGACGGCGACATCACCGTCTTCGCCACCGGCGTCATGGTCTCCATCGCCCTCGAGGCCGCCAAGGTCCTCGCCGGCGAAGGCATCAACCTCAAGATCTACAACGTCCCCACCATCAAGCCCCTCAACGTTGACAGCCTGCTCGGCGCCCTCGAGGGCAGCAAGGCCTTTGTCACCGCCGAAGAGCACAATGTGATGGGCGGCATGGGCAGCGCCATCCTCGAAGCCCTGGCCGGCAAGTGCCAGCTCCCCTCCGCCCTGTTCGGCGTCAAGGACAAGTTCGGCACCTCCGCCCACAACTACCAGGAACTGCTCAGCTACTACGGCATGGACGCGGCGGGTCTCGCCGAATCCGTCCGCAAACTCGTCAAGGAGGCTTAATCACATGAAGAAAATCGGATTCATCGGTCTCGGCATCATGGGCAAGCCCATGTCCAAGAACCTGCTCAAGAAGGGCTATTCCCTGGTCGTCTTTGACCTCAACAAGGATGCCGTCGCGGAAGTCGTCGCCGCTGGCGCCGAGTCGGCCGACTCCATCGCCGCCGTCGCCAAGTCCGTCGACACCCTGATCACCATGCTGCCCAACTCGCCCCAGGTTGAAGAAGTTGCCCTCGGCAATGGCGGCATCGCCGACAATGCCAAGCCCGGCACGTTCATGATCGACATGTCCTCCATCGCCCCGCTCGCTTCCCAGAAGGTTGCGACCGCCCTCAAGGCGAAGGGCATCCGCATGATCGACGCGCCCGTCAGCGGCGGCGAGCCGAAGGCCATCGACGGCACCCTGTCCATCATGTGCGGCGGCAGCCAGGCTGACTTCGACGAAGCCAAGCCGATCCTCGACTGCCTCGGCGCGTCTGCCGTCCTCTGCGGCGACATCGGCGCCGGCAACACCACCAAGCTCGCCAACCAGATCATCGTCGCCGTCAACATCGCCGCCGTTGCCGAAGCCTTCACCCTGGCCACCAAGGCTGGCGTTGACCCGAAGCTGGTCTTCGACGCCATCAAGGGCGGCCTTGCCGGCAGCACCGTCATGAACGCCAAGGTCCCCATGATGCTGGAAGGCAATGCCAAGCCCGGCTTCAAGGTTGACCTGCACATCAAGGATCTCCAGAATGCCCTCGACACCGCAAAGGGTGTCGGCGCTCCCGATGTCCTGACCGCCAAGGCCATGGAGATGCTCCAGTGGCTGCGCGCCAACGGCGAAGGCCAGAACGACCACTCCGCCATCGCGCACTACTACGAGAAGCTCGCCGGCATCGAAATCCGCCCCAAGGCGTAATAAACAGGCCGGCCCTTCAGGCTCAAGTTCTCGCAGAGGCGCCGAAAGGCGCCTCTGCTACGAATTCGCCTGCCGGGCTGGCCTGTTTTCAAAAAAGAGCAACAGGACGGACACCCCGCCCGGCTGCCAGGGCCAGTCAGGCTACTTTAGCTGACTGGCATGATCAGGAGGCTATTAGAATGAGTATTGGTGCCAATCTGGAAAAGCTTTTCTCCCTTGAGGGCAAGGTTGTCCTGCTGACCGGCGCGGTCGGCGGCATCGGCAGCGAACTGGCCCGCGGCATGGCCGGCGCCGGCGCCAGCATGGCCCTGGCCGACCTGTCCATCGCCCCGATCGATCAGCTGATCGGCGAACTGGAAGGCGACAGCCACACCGCCTTCGCTCTCGATATCCGCAGCCTGGCCTCGATCCGCCAGCTGGTTGCCGACGTGCTCGAGCATTATGGCCGCATTGATGTCCTCGTCAACTGTGCCGGCATCAACAAGCGCGAGGGCTTCCTCGACGTCGAGGAGTCGACCTATGACCGCATCATGGACATCAATCTCAAGGGCCTCTACTTCCTCACCCAGACCGTGGTCCGCGAGAGCATGATGAAGACCGGCGGCAAGATCATCAACATGGCCTCCTACAACTCGACCTCGATACTCGGCGGCGTTTCCGTCTACGGAGCCACCAAGAGCGCCGTGGCCGCCCTGACCCGCTCGATGGCCGTCGAATGGGCCAAGTTCAACATCCAGGCCAACGCCATCGCCCCCGGCCATATCCTCACCAACCTGACCAAGGTCACGTGGGAGAACGAGCATCGCGCCAGCTACCTGCGTGAGCGCATCGCCGCCGAGCGTCCCGGCAACCCGGAGGAAATCGTCGGCATGTGCATCCTGCTCGCCTCTGCCGCCTCCAGCTACATCACCGGCGACCTGATCAACGTCGACGGCGGCGCCATCGCCGGCGGCAAGCCCTGGGAGTTCGATACCAAGTATTGAAAATGCCTGGTCCTTCAGGCTCAGATTCTCGCAAAGGGCGCCTTCGGGCGCCCTTTGCTGCGAATTCGCCTGGCTGGACCAGGCATTTTCGGTGGATTTTCGACAGGGCCGGGATAGGTGTAAACTGAAGGCATCTTGTGAAGGTGGGCTGTCGTTATGGGCGAGTATGCCGGATTCGATCTGGCGAGCTTTCTGGATCAGGTCTGCAGCTGGGCGGCTGAGGACAGCGACATTGTCGCGGTGGTACTGGTCGGCTCGCAGGCCCGAGGGACGGCACGTCTGGATTCAGATGTCGACCTGGTCATCCTGACCCGTCATCCGGAAAGGCTGCCTGCCCTTGCGCCGGGCAATCGCTTCCAAGAACGGTTCGGGAAGCCCCTGCGGCAGCAGATGGAGCACTGGGGCCGCGTGACGTCGCTCCGCATCTGGTTTGAAGGTGGGCCGGAAGTCGAGTTCGGCATCACGACACCGGATTGGGCGGACCGGCCGCTCGACGCCGGCACACGCCGGGTCCTGACCGACGGCTGCCGCATCCTGGCTGACAAAACCGGCCTGTTCACGGGAATCGAACAGGAACTGAGTGCTCTGCCCTAGCCAATCCGGTCTGCCTTTAGGGCAGCCGTGGCGAATTGTCTGAGCGAACAGATCACATGGATTTTTTTACTGGCCGCCCCTCGATGTAGCCGCGGTACCCCTGCGGCTCGAGCTGGAAGCGCGGGCATTCGTCGTCGGCCCATCGGTAGCCGTAGAGCGATGGATCGTAGCGGTCCATGAGCTCCCAGAGATTGCCGATCGCATTCTCAAAGTCTTCGTCATCGTATGGCGGACCCTGGAAGAGCATGACCTGGCAGGCCGGCAGATCGATGATCTCGAAGCCGTCGGGAACGGGACCGCTGTAGTCGGCTGCCACCTCGACGCCCTGGACGTATTCGGACGTTCCCGGCCGGCGCATCGCCTCCGGCAGCCAATAGCCGGCCGGTTCGTAGCTGGCATCCCGGATGCCGGTCAGCTGTTCCCAGACATCGCAGCCGACCTCCTCGCAATAGCCATAGTAGTCCTCGGCGGTGGCGGCGCGCTTGAGGATCAGGCGCCGTGCCGGACGTTCGATCACCTGCACGAAGACGGTGCCGAAGTTCGACTGGTCCTCACGGGAAACAGCACTGCCCACCGTTCCGGAAGCCGCCGGCTCGTCGCCTTCCCGCAGCGTCTTCTCCTTCTCGTGTTCATCCATGTTCTTCGCTCCCTTCCTTGCCATCAGGCTGCGAGCAGTCGCTGCGGCTGCCCGCTTCAGGTTCAAGTCCCGGTACAGGCCGCGCAGCCGTTCGGGCATGAACCCGCGGATGGGCGGCTGGTTCTGGCGGTAATGCTGCGGCGTTATGCCGAACTCGCGCGAGAATGCGCGCGTGAAGCCCTCGTGCGAATCAAAGACAAAGTCGAGCGCCACGTCGAGGATGTGTCCGCTTCCATGGCAGAGCAGCATGGCCGAGCCGGCCAGGCGCATCCGGCGGATATACTCGAATGGGGCCAGGCCCGTCTCGCGGCGGAACAGGCGCGCGGCGTGGTACGGCGAGTAGCCGGAGGCGCGGGCCAGCTGGACCAGCGTGATCGGCTGTGTCAGATGGCTGTCGATATAGTCCTGCATCCGGCTGACCGCCTGCCGCTGTTCGTCTCCGGACATCCGGCCGCCTCCCTTCCCGTTCTCCATGGCTTAAGGTTAGCAAAAAAGGACGGCCAATGCTTGACCGTCCTTGCGATTTTGCCGGTATGGCTTTGAATGCCAATCGGTGCGGCTTTGCCGGCCTCCCCGCCGAGGCATTGCTGGTCTCCTCGCCGTGGCGTTGCCGGCCTGCCGCTGCGGATCCGGGCCGCCTCAGCAGCCGCCCTTGCCGTCCTTGATCTTCCCGGTGTAGATGACGATGGCATCGCGCAGGAACGCCGCGGTTCCCGGCTGCTCCTTGTCGTAGTGGGCCGTAAAGCGCGGATCATCGACATACATCTGGGCGAGCCCGGCGTGTCCCTCGGGCGAGTATACTTCCCAGAAATGGCACAGCCACTGCCGGTGCAGGTCGGCCGCCTTCTGGGCCAGCTCGCCGGCGGGATCGCCGGTGCGGAAGGCATCGGCCAGGGTGCGCGCCAGATCGTCGGCCAGCCGCGTCACCTCGGCGTACTGGGCTTCGGTGAGGCCCATGACCCTGGCATTGGAACGCTCAACGGCCTCCTTGCCGTACTTCTGGCGAACCTCTTCGCCATACTTTCTTTCGTTTTCATCCACGAGGCTTCTCTTGAAGCCTTCAAACTTGTCCTTGTCCTTCATGGGGCTGTCTCCTTCCAGGGCGGCAATCGACTGGTCGAGATTTTCAATCAGGCGATCAAGCCGCTGCCGCTGGGCCAGCAGCTGCATGCGGTGCTCCCGCAATGCGTCCGGGCCCGAAAAATGGCTGTCGTTCATGATGGTGCGGATCTGCTCCAGCGGGACATCCAGCTCGCGATAAAAGAGAATCTGCTGCAGACGGTCGACTTCGCTGCCGCCGTAGATCCGGTAGCCGGACGAGGCAATGCGTGCCGGCCGCAGCAGGCCGATTTCATCATAATAGCGCAGGGTGCGGGTGCTGATGCCTGCCATGGCTGCCAGCTTCTGGATCGTGTATTCCACCGGGTCTGCCTTCCTTTCCATCCGGTGCGCCCGCCTGCCCC
>CAYOHO010000014.1:0-14127 GCA_964403755.1 uncultured Oscillospiraceae bacterium | reverse complement strand
GGCGGGCCGATTTGCCGGTACCGTCAATCCCTGCGGAAAGTTTTTATGAACAAGCAAATCACCCGCCTGTTTTCGTTTGTCCTCGCCCTTGTCCTGGTCCTCGCGCTTCTGCCCCAGCCGGCCAGCGCCGCCGCACGCAGCAGCCGCGACCGGGTGGCGCCCACAGCGCCGGGCAGCCTGCGGGCCACGGCCGTGAGCAACACCAGTGTGACCCTGGCCTGGCAGGCGGCCAGCGACCGCGTCGGTGTCACCCGCTACGAGGTTACCTGCAATGGCAGGCGAGCTGCCGTGACTGCCGGCCTGAGTGCGACCGTGGGCGGCCTGCGTCCGAACCGGAAATATACCTTCAGCGTGCGCGCCTTCGACGCTGCCGGCAACCGTTCGCGCGCCAGCAGGAGCGTTGCCGTCAAGACACGACTGCTGCCGCCTCCGGTCACTGCGCCCCAGCCGACGGCCGCGCCGCAGCCGACCGTTGCCCCCCAGCCGACGGCTTCACCCCAGCCAACAGCCGCAGCCGAGCCAACGGCCGCTCCCCAGTCAACAG
Source organism: uncultured Oscillospiraceae bacterium (assembly GCA_964403755.1). Taxonomy (GTDB): domain Bacteria; phylum Bacillota; class Clostridia; order Saccharofermentanales; family UBA5734; genus JAXGXQ01. Next base: position 13,583 of record CAYOHO010000014.1, on the reverse strand, counting down.
CCGCAGCCGAGCCGACGGGCGATGCCCAGTCCGGCCTGGCGGCTTCCATTCCGGAAGCGACCCTTTCTCCCGATGTGCTGACGGCCGTGACGCAGCCAGTATCCGTTCTTGTGCCGCTCCCGGCCACGGAGACCGTCGTCGAATTCCCCGTCCGCAGCTACGGTGTGCTCCCACGTGACGAATATGGCGCCCAGTCCAGTGTGGTGACCAGTGCCGACAGCCTGTCCCAGGTCGATACCGGCAGTGCCGCCCGGGGGATTGTCCTGGTGCGCGTCAATGCCCCGGAGGACGGCCGCCGCTGGAAGGCTATCGTCCGCGGCCCGGGCGGTTCATACGCGCTGGACCTGAATCGCCGCCAGATCGACCTTGGCCTGCCGCTTACCCTGGGCAGCGGCAGCTATTCGGTTGCCATCTATGAGCAGGTCAGTGGCAGCACCTATACGCCGCACCAGACAGTAACCTTCAGCGCGGCGCTGGCATCCGAGCTCAGTCCGTTTACGGCGGCCACCCTCATGACGGACTTTTCGTCCACCTCGGAATGCACCCTGCTGGCAGCCCGGCTGGTCGCGGGCAAGTCAAGCCAGGTCGAGCGCATCGATGCCATCTACCAGTGGGTCGCAGCCAACATCAGCTATGACCGCGACCTGGCCGCCAGCATCGTATCCGGCTCGGTCAGCAGCTACGTGCCCAATCCGGATGCGACACTGGCCAGCCGCAAGGGCATCTGCTTCGACTATGCGGCCCTGATGGCGGCGATGCTGCGCTCCCAGGGCATTCCGGCGCGCCTGGTGATCGGCCAGACATCGATCGGCTATCATGCCTGGAACGAAGCCTACATCGAAGGCACTGGCTGGGTTTCGCTTGGCGGGACGGCCATGCAGACGGTCAGCGGCAGCAGCTGGCTGACCCTGGATGCGACGCTCGCCGCCAGTGGCCTGCCGCTGCAGACCAGCCTGGGCATCACGCGCACCCGCGAACGGATCTACTGAAGCCTCGGCCGGCCATGACGGCCTGAAGCCAGACGCACCCGTGACTGTTGAAGCCTCATCCGGCCGTGGCGGGCTTGTCTTCCAGAAGCGTCATCTCCAGAGTCTGCTGCTTGCCATCGCGCAGGATGACGACGGTGACCTTGTCACCGACGGCATGCTTTCCGACGACATCAACCACCTGGGCGCCGGTGGTGACGGCTGTCCCATCGACCGACAGGAGACAGTCGCCGCTCTTGAATCCGGCTGCGGCTGCGGAGCCGCCTGTGGTCTGGACCACATAGACACCCAGCTGGGGCAGCCGGTAGATCCGCATCTTCTGCTGCGTATCTACGTCCAGCAGGCTCATGCCAAGGCTGACCCGGCCGCGGACATAGCCGTAGTTGGCAAGCTCGTCGATCACCGGCCTGGCGGTATTGATCGGGATGGCAAAGGCGATGCCCTCAATACCGACTGCCGACGTCTTGGCCTCGACGATGCCGATCAGGCTGCCATTGCGGTCGAAGAGCCCGCCGCCGGAATTGCCGGGGTTGACGGCAGCATTGGTCTGAAGCAGGTTCTTGGTCTCATTGTCCAGCGTGATCGGCCGGTCAAGTGCACTGATGATGCCGTTCGTCACCGTGCCGCCAAGCTCGCCGAGCGGATTGCCGATGGCAACGACGGGATCGCCGACGGACAGCCTTGATGAATCGCCGAGCCGTGCCGGCGTGAGTCCTGTGACAGCGATGCGCAGGATGGCCAGGTCCGACTTGACGTCCGAGCCGGCCAGCGTAGCTGTGAACGTCCGGTTGTCAGCCAGCTGGACGATGATCCGCTGGGCGCCGGAAATGACATGCTCGTTGGTGACGATCAGTCCGTCGGCCGTCAGGATCACGCCGCTGCCGGCACCGGACGTGACATACTGCTGGATGTTCTGTCCGCGCGCCAGGGTTTCTGTCAGGATGACCACGACCGAGGGACTAGCAGTCTGAGCCACGGCCGTGACATTGAGACTGCCGGATTGGCCGCTGCCAGACGGCGCAGTAGTTCCGCCGGCCGTACTGGTGGTGCTGGTGGTACTGGTGCCAGTGGCGCTGCTGGTGGTGGCAATGGTCGCACGGCTGCCGGTGGTACTGGCCGTGGTGGCAGCCGGGGCTGGCACTGTGCGGCTGGCGAGATAGCCGCCGGCAAATCCAGACAGGACTGACAGAATCAGACAGGCGACGACTACCCCGGCCAACAGGCGAGTCTGTGGTCGCGAAGCGGACACGGCAGAGCCTTCAGGCCTGCTGGACGACGGTGGCGGCAAAAAGGCAGGGACGGCCGTGCCGGCAGGACCGGCAGGACCGGCTGTGTCGGAAGATCCGACAGTGTCGGAAGATTCGGCAGTGTCGGACGATCCGGCAGTATCGGAAGGTTCGGCAGTATCGGAAGATTCGGCAGGGACATCATGGGCGGCATTGCCTGATGGTTTCGGCTCGGGCCCATCGGTCAGGGCTGTTTCGACAGCCGAACCGGCTGCGTCGGCAAGTCGATCATCGGCTGTACGGATATCCGCCAGATGATCATGCCGGTCTTCGATGCCCTCCGGATCGGCCATGGCCTGGTCGGTATCCGGAGCCGGTCTGCCGCTGCCGGCTGGATTGGTATATGCACCGGAAAGGGATTCGTCAGGACTTGACTGCTGTTCTGGATCCGTGTACATGCTCGTCGCCTCCTCGCTTCGTCCGGCGGACATCAAGACACCGCCGGGAAGGCTGGCTGGCCGCCGCGTCCGCCCGTCGGCGCGACATTTTGCGCACCCGGGGCCATCGCGGCCGGCCTGCCTCACGATCAGTCTAGCGCTTGCGGGCGGCGCCGGACAGAACGAGGGTCACGAAAATCGGCCTGCCGGCGAGATTGGGCAATTTTCTGCTCCAGGCAGGCCACAGGATCTGCCAGAACGCGTCTGGACATGATAAAGTGGATCAATCAGATCCGTCGGATCCGTATTCCTTCCAGAGCGGCCGGACTGGATCCAGATCCGTGAAAAGGAAAGACAGCCATGACTAGTCAGCCACGTCGATTTCCAGCCCTGAAGCCACTGTCCGGCAGTCATATCCGGCCAGAGCTTGTCATGTTCTTCATCCTGGTCGCCGCCGTCTCGCTCGCCAATGGGCTCAGCGACAACATCTATGCCAACTTCTTCAAGGAGGTCTATCAGGTTTCGGCCTTCCAGCGCGGCCTGATCGAGGGGCCGCGCGAACTGCCGGGCATGCTCTGCGCCCTGGTGATCGGCTCGATCGGCTTTCTCGGGGACATCCGCGTCGCCTTCATCGCCCAGCTCTGCTCACTGATCGGCATCACGATGCTGGGCCTGTTCACGCCATCCTTTGGCCTCATGCTGGTTTTCCTGTTCATCAACTCGATGGGCATGCACCTGTTCATGCCGCTGCAGGACGCCATCGGCATGTCATTGGCCGAACCGGACAAGGTCGGCCGCCGCATGGGGCAGATGCTTAGCGTGCGTTCCGCCTTCAGCTTCCTGGCCGGCTTCGTGGTCTTTTTTGGCTTCCGCTACGGCGTGTTCACCTTCGCCACCCCGGTCAAGCTCGTCTTTCTGCTGGCTGCCGGCGGGTTCGTCTGTGCACTCTTGATCAACGGGCTGCTCATCCGCCAAGTCCGCCCCACGCGAAAGGCGCCGCAGCGGCTCAGGCTGATCTTCCGACGCCAGTACCGCTACTACTACCTGCTGACGATTCTGAAGGGTGTCCAGAAGCAGATCGCCCTCGTCTATGGCACATGGGTCATCGTCGACCTTCTCATGAAGAAGGCCGACACACTGGCCATGCTGATGATCGTGGTCGGCTTCATCTCCATCTTCTTCATGCACCGGCTCGGCCACTGGTGCGACCGCCACGGCATCAAGAGCATGATGTACTTCGACGCCCTGACCTTCATCATCATCTACGTCATCTATGGCGTGGTTGTCTGGGGGATCAGCTCGGGCCGCCTGCCGAACAGCGCGCTGACAGCCGGCTTCGTGTACGCGCTCTATGTCCTCGACCGACTGTCGATGCAGATCGGCATGGTGAATGCGATCTACCTGCGCTCAATCGCCGTGAAGCCGGACGAGGTCACCTCAACGCTGTCGCTCGGCCTCAGCCTTGACCATCTGGTCACGATCGTGGCAGCGATGGCCGGCGGCTATGTCTGGTCGCGCTGGGGCAGCCAGTGGGTGTTCTTCCTGGCTGCGGCATTCTCGCTCGGCAATCTCTTTGTTGCCTGGCGCGTCGATCCCGTCAGGGAGCAGGCGGAAGCGCAGGCGCAGCGCACCCTCCTCGAGGGCGGCAACGCCTGAGACAGCCTATTTCTTGGTGGGCGTCGGCTGGGCAATGACATCGGTCACCGCCGTGGTCGTGGCCCTGGTCGTGGCTGCCGTGGTTGTCGACCGGGTTGTGGCGGCTGTCGTCGGTGCAGCCGTCGTCGGCCGCGCCGTTGTGGCCGCGGCCGTTGTGGGGGCTGCAGTTGTGGCGGCGGGTGTCGTCAGCTGGCTGGAAGGCGCAGCAGAAACGGCTGTGGACGGAACGGACGTGGAAACGGCTGCCGTCTCGGAGGCGGTCATGCCCGTGGTGACGCTCGCGTCAGCCGTGCTGGAGGTAGCCGACTGCGTCAGCGCTGCCGATGGGACCGACGGATGGATGGCGGCCGAAGCCATGGCGGCTGCGGCGGTGCTGGCAAGCAGGACCACGGCAGCCAGCGCCGCGGTCAGGGTGATCCAGTGACGGGTTTTCATCTTGATCTCCTTGAATGGAATGGCTGATTTTCGGACAAGGCCAGCAGCTAGAGCCGCTCGCGCTCGACCTCGAGGATCAGTCCGGTGACGGCATGGACATCCACTTCATACTTGTAGGTGCCATCTGACAGCTTCACTTCATATTTCGGCGGATAATCCCCGGGCTCGAATTCGGTCGCGAGAACGCGCAGGCCGGGCGTGCCGATGCGCTGGGCCGCGATGGCCGCAGCCTGGCTGGCAGTGAGGACCTTGGCTGTAGATGACGTGCCAGTGGCTGTTCCGGTCTTGAGCGAGGCGGATCCGACGGCATCGGTCGCCGTTGGCACCGTTGTCTGGCGGGCAGTCGGTGCACTGGTCGGGCTCTGGGACGGTGTCACGGGCGCCGGCGCCGAAGAAGGGGCCGGTGCGGAAGGTTCGGCCGACGGAGCGATCACCGAGGCTGTGGAAACGGACGGCAGGCTTGATGACGTGGCGGATTGGGCGGCCTGCTGGGATGACTGCAGACCGGTGGCATCGCCGCCGGCATTGAAGCCGGGGAGAGAGCGATCGCCGGTTGTGATTCCGCTGGCATCGGCCGCGCCGGCCGAAACCTGCGCAGCCCTCTGGCTGCGGCTCCGTTCCAGCCCGGTCATGGTCAGGGCCGTTGCCGTGCTGGTCAGGATGACCAGGGCGGTGCCGGCTGCGAAAAGCTTGATCCAGGTATATCTGACATTCATGAGGAAACCTCCGGTGATGGTGCGGTTCTTTCCCCCGGCCGGTTCAGGTGCTGATCACGCACTGGCCGGCATGGGTCCTGGTCTCACTTTAGACCGGACCGGAAGCGTCGGCGAGTCCAAAATCTGCAGAAATGGACGGTTCGACAGGATTCAAACATCATTGCCCATGCTGGACCGGTCGGCGCGGATGCGGCGCCGGTAGGCGTCTGTCGTTTCACCGGTCTGCTTGCGGAAGACGGTGTAGAAATAGCGGCTGTCCGGGTAGCCGACCTGTTCGGCAATCTGGCGCGCCGTCAGGTCGGTGTCGGCCAGAAGCACGCGGGCCCGCCCGATCCGGCGGCTGACCAGGTAGTCGCTGACGGTTCCGCCCTGCTCGCTGCGGAACAGCTGGCGCATGTAGCCGACCGATAGGCCGACATGTTCGGCGATGGCCTCGGGGGTCAGGCTGCTGTCGCCAAGGTGGTCATCGATGTAGGCGATGATTGCCTGGACGACGGCATCACGGCTTTGGCGGGCGCTGCCGGACGCCGGCTCGGGGGCGCTGAAGCGGGCCAGCTGGCCTTCGCCCAGCAGAAGCGCCTGCTGCAGGGCGGCCAGGGCCTGGCGATGGCTGGTGCGAACGCCTTCGCTGCCGGCAGCCGGCAGGCCACAGCCAATGGCGATGCTTTCTCCAAGCTGCTGCAGCACGGCTGCCTGCAGCGCCCGGGCCTGGGCGAGCATCTCCGCCAGGGCTTCGTCATCGAAACGGCCACCATTCAGGACGACGCTCACGTTATCGGGTGCCGTCACGGCAGCCTGCCAGCCATGACCGGTATCCGCCAGAAGGCGGACCCGTTCGATGAAATCGGGTCCGGTGCGTTCGGCATGGTCGGGAGACATGGCCAGCGCCAGAAAGGCCGGCTGGCTGAATTGCAGACGGTCAAGGACGGCAGCGTCTGCCTGGCCGTTGATCAGGCGCACCAGGGCCGAGCGCTGGTTCTCCGCCAGAAGGGCGTCCGTGGCAGACTGCAGGATGGCGTATTCGTCATTCTGCAGCTGGAGCGGCGGCTTCGCCACCTCGCGCAGACGCCGGACCAGGTGGCTGAGCGGGTGGTAGATCACCCAGACGGAAAAGGCGCTGGCGATCAGGCTGACGAGGATTGCCGCCACAAAGAGGAGCACGACGATGCGGTTGAGGCTGCGGTCTTCCGCTTCCAGCAGGCGGTAGGGAAGCACCCGGACAAAGACGAAACCCAGCGGCACAGCCCGCTGGTAAACCAGGAACGAGCGCTCGCCCGCGAACGGGATGATCAGGCTGCCAGACTCGTCCGGCACCGACAGCATGGACTTGAGGGCCGACGCATCGGCCGGTGTCAGGTCGGCGTGGCCAGACAGGTCTGCGATCAGCCGCCCGTCCGGGCTGAGCATCAGCAGCTGGCCGGAGATTTCGAAAGGGGTGGTGGCGCGGGCCAGCCGGGCCCGGTCGATATTGACCACGAGACCGCCATGCACATCGCCGTCATCGCTCCGGGTGGCGAAGATCACGGAAAGGAGCGACACCGGCGATGCCTCTGCGCCACCCGCAGCTGCCAGCGTGCGCGGGAAGAAGACCTCATTATGCCAGGCGTCGAAGTTCAGGGCAAAATCGCGCAGAAGTTCGATAGCACCGGGATCTTCGGCATCGGTGAATCGAGTCGCGCTGCCCTGGTCGGTCAGGACGAGGCCGGTGTCGCGGTTGATCAGCTGGACCGAATGGACGATCTCGCTGGCGCGGACGGCAGACGCCAGCTGCGCACTGGCCTCCGCTGTCGTGGCCGCATCGGCGCCTTCCCGCGCCAGGACCTGGCGGACCGGAAGACTGCGGGTCCAGAGCGTGTAGAAGTCACCATAGGCATCGGAAATCAGCACACTGGCTGTCTGGCAGGTCTGCTGCAGCAGCTCTTCGGCTGCGGCCGCCTGGGTGCGCTCGATCCGGCCGCTGAGCGCTGCAGAAACGGCAGCCAGCAGGACGGCGGTCAGCAGGACGCCGATGAACAGGTGGGCGGCGATGATGCGGAGCAGAACCCGGTTGGCCTTGATCATGCTTCTCCCCGGACCGGCTGGCGGTGTTCCGGCAGAATTTGCCGCCAGCGGTGACTGGATCCATTATACGATGCCGGTTCGCTCCATGGATATGCGGCAATTCTGTCCGAAGCGTCGCCAATGCCCTATAATGGACTTGAACAAGCCCTGTTCCGCTGCCGCACCCTGACGGGTCCTGGCGGCGGACGAGCCGACCGGGAGGGAACGCGCATGTCCAGACGGCCCGCCCACCACCCACGCAACGCGCCCGTGCTATGCGACCTGTCGGTCAATGGCATGTCCGTTCCCGGCTTTCATCCGCTGACCGCCTTCTATGACCTGGGCAGCGTTGCTTCTGATCTTGATTCACTCACGATAGCCGCGTCGGTCCGCTGTGCACCTGGCCCGGACAAATCCACCATTCAGAACCATCCGGGCACAACGGAAGCCACCGGCTTGCTGCTGGGAACCGAGCGCCCTTCCGATACCGGCGCCGGGCTGCCGGTCATCCGCATCTGCGAAGCGCTGCTGACGGCCAGCCATCCGGATCGCCAGGCTCCGCCGCCGGTAACGCCCGTCCATGACCAGGCGACTTTCACCGTTCATGCAGTTGTACCCTTCCCGGCCGGACGGCTCCTTTTCTACCCGATTCAAGTGGAATCGGCCGACGGACGGTTCAGCCGGACCTACACCATCCGCATCCATCGGACGGCCTGCACGCATCGCCAGGCCGTCTTCCTGCTGCCCGGGTTCCTGGATTCCGAACTGGCGACCGTCGGCGGCCGGCTGCTCTGGCCGCGCCTCTTCTTTACCCGGCGCAGCGGCTTCAAGCTGGGCTGCCTGCCGGATGGCCGTCCGGGTCGGCCGGTCATCACGCTTGACCCGGTCCTCTATCCCGGCCATTTCGGCGTCCATAACAAGTTCCGTCCGCTGCTGCGCCATCTGCAGCGGACCCTGCGGGACAGCCACCAGGTCATTTTCCTGCCCTATGACTGGCGCCTGGATATCCGCGCGGCAGCAGCCAAGCTCCACTGCCATGTCGAACTGGGCAAATTCGAGCAGGTATCCCTGGTTGGCTACAGCCTCGGCGGTCTGGCTGCCGCCGCCTATGCGGCTGAACTTGCCCCGGCCGGACGTGTTGGGCACCTGGTCTCCATCGGTACGCCCTTCCTCGGCCTGCCCAAGCTCGCACCGCTTTTCATGGATGGAAAGGTGCCGCTGCTGCCAAGGCTTCGGCTCTATTTCAACCACAAGCTCTTCCGCCGTCTCTGCCGGGACATCCTGGCCGCAGCCCAGCTGCTGCCCAACGAGGCCTACTTTCGCTGGCATGCGCAGTACCTCAGCTTCGATGACGGCAGCCGGCACGACATCCTGTCTGCATCCGAGTCTTGGCAATTCCTGGCTGAACACTTCGGTGCGCGTGACTGGTCGAGTGTCTGCCGTGATTTTCACGCCAGCCTGTACCGCGATGGCCGCCATATCGTCGAGCTGCTCGCCAATGGCGCTGGCAGCTCTGGCAGCTCCGGCAGTTCCGGCAGCACCGGCAGCTCCGAGGTTCCGTCCGGCGCCGGCAGTGCCACCAGATCCGGTAGTTCCGAGGCTCCTGCCGGCGCCGGTCAGGGCGGACGAGCGAGCCTGATTGTCGGAACCGGCCGGCCAACGGTTGTCCGCCTGCACGTCAAGGCTCGCGGCCGGCGCCTGAAGGTTGTTCCCGTCTGGGCGCCCGATGGCGATGGCACCGTGCCCCTGATCAGCGCCAGCCTGGGGGAGACAGTCCCGCAGCAGACCTTCCGCTTCGCGGGCCTGTCGCACCGGGCTCTGCTGACCAGCCGCCGCTGCCAGGACCTGGTGGCGGACCTTGTCTTCGGCAGTCCGCTGCCAATGCAGCCGGATCTCAGTACCGACAGCCTGCCCGCCGGCCCCGACAACGGCGACTGACATGCCTGCCCGATTGAATCCATCTTGTCATGTGTCGGTGCCTCACCGACCGCGCCGCGCTGCGATCCGCCATACCGGGCGCAGCCATAAGCCAGCCCGTCACGGAAGCCGGGCGCAGCCAAAAGCCAGCCCGTCACGGAAGCCGGGCGCAGACAAAGCCAGCCCAACGTAGAAGTGGGGTGGCCCGGATGTCGCGAATGGTCCGTGGCTGCTGTCAGCCGCGCACGATCAGGATATGGACGATGATGGCCAGGAGCAGCAAGACGGAGACGGTCCGATGCGCAATGAGCCAGGGACCTGCCTTGCGGTTGCGGACGTAGGTTCCATAGGCGCCCAGCGATACCTGCGTGATCAGCAGACTGCCGGCGACAATGCCGGAAGGGAAGAAGCCCCAGGTGCGGACCTGGATGGTGAAATGGGTGAGCAGGGCAGCCGCGGTCGTCAGGGCAAACCAGCGGTGCCCGGCCACGATCGTGCGCAGTAGCGGCTGGAAGCGGATCCGCAGCGGCGAATCCTTCGGCAGCTTCATGATCCAGAGACGGTTGACGCGCTTGAGCACGAAATTGAGCATGGTCAGCGTGTATCCAATGACAATGGTCCAGCCGAGCAGCCGGCCAACCAGATATATGGACATGGATGTCGCCCCCTTCTTATGTCGGTGCGATCAGGCGCCCTGTTCGGCAAGACGCCGATGGCCTAGTCCTGCCGGATGCCTGATGCCGGGTGCCGGATGATCAGCCCTTGAAGATGCCGACACGAACTGCCTTCAGCAGCTGCTCGACGCCATGCGGCGCCTTCTTGATCTCGGCGGAATAGTCCTTGCCGGGGGCGAAGCGGCCGGCATGCAGCCGGCTGGCCCATTCGGCAACCTTGGTCACATCATAGACGATGCCGTCGACCGCAATGTAGGCCTTGTTGCCGTTCTTGCCATCAAAGGCGGCCAGTTCGGCTGCCGTGAAGGCCTGGTCCGTCTGACCGCCAGCGGCAGTCGTGACGCCGGCGGTGGTTGTCGCGCCGGACGCGGTCGAACCGGCTGTCGCGGCCTGCGAGCCGCAGGCCGCCAGCAGCATGGCTAGCGCGAGCAGGCATGACAGAAGGGACAGCGGGACAATAGACCATTTCCGTAACAGATGCGGGGAGCGAGGCAGGGAACAATTCCGTCTCATGAGCATATCCCCCTTGTTGAAGTACCCGGCTGCAGCCGGAATACCATGGCATCTGGCCGGCGTTCTGCCCCCAGTCAGGAGAAAGCGCCCAAGGTTCGGAATGACGGGCACTGGCTATGCGGGACCGGCCAGCTCCAGTATAGCGCAAGTTGGGCGTGTGTTTATACCAATGTCATGTTTGTGGTCATCTGGACTGCCAGAGTGGCATTGTAGTCGGCTGTGGCCTGCTCGACCTGCGCCTTGCCGCGGCTGCAGCGCGGACTCGTGAGCGGGCAGTGACGGCCGCACGCTGTGCAGGTGAGCCGGCTCAGATACTGCTGCAGGGTCTCGTCTGCCGCTTCCGCGAGGCTTGCCGTGCCCTGGCTCGACAGACTGGCAGAAGAATCCGCCGAATTGGCCGGCTTGAGCATGGCCGCGCCGGATGCCGTATAGGCAGTGACGGCCGAAGCCGGGAGTGATGCCGCTGTCGATTCAGTCGTGCCCGTGACGGCGGCCGTCCGGCCGATAATGCCAACATTGAGCAGGGAGTAGACAGCAGTCGTGGCGATCAGCAGCAGGGACAGCTTGGCGCCTGCCGCCCGCAGACTGTCGGCTGGCTTGAGCTGGCGGATCAGGTTCATGAGCCAGCGCCCATGCAGGACGGCGTGGACCAGCAGGAGCAGCAGGGTCGTCCAGCTGGCTGCCACATGGATAACGTACCAGGCGCCAGGCTCCGCTGCTGCCAGGGCGGGGAAGAGAACCTGTGACAGGCGGATGCCGCTGCCAATGGTAACGGCCATGGACAGGCCAAGCATGCCGCCGAGCAGGAAGAGCGTCTGGCCGCGCCGGTTGGCCGAGCGGAAATGCGTTGTGAGGCCCCGGATCCACTGCCGGTTGAACAGAAGATGGGCGGCGAACAGGACCGGGATGCCGATCCCGATGACCTCATGCCAGGCGATGCCGGTCAGGGTCAGGTTCATCAGCAGCAGGTAGAGGACGGACATGACAAAATCAATGATCAGCTTCTTTCTGGTCCTGGTGTTCATTTTCAGCCTCCTTGGGCGAAACCGCATCCGTGTTAAAGGCCGCAGATCAGGTGCATCCGTGCTTTGTGTCTATAGGTCAAGCGTAGCCGGCGGCTGTGTCGGCTGGCTGAACAACGCGGGATGAGCGGCTGAAAAACGGCTGAAAAAAGCCGCAGACAACTGCGGCTGGAAAACGGCTGGAAGGCGGCTGGAAAGCGGCTGGGAAGCGGTTGGGAAGCGGCTGGGAAGCGGTTGGAAGCGGCTGGAAAGAGTCGCAGACAACTGCAGCTGAACGGTCTGCGGCCGTTAGCTGCGTTAGGTTGATCACCGTCGGCTGATCACCGCCAGTCGCATCGCCGGCTGACGGGACACGGGCAGCATGCCGCGATCTGAGGATGATGACCAACTGGGGGCTGGCGACGATGCGGCATCAGGTTCTGGAGATGATTGCCTGTCTAGTTCTGGGGATCCTGATCTGACCGGCTCAGGGGATGCTGGCCTGACTGGCCCTGGGAATGATCAGACGCCTGTTCCTGGGGATTCTGACCTGTCTGTTCCGTGGGATGCTGCAGTTCCGGAAAATGGCGGCGGGAACGCAGGGCATAGAGCAGCATCAGGCCGGCAAAGACCGCGAGCAGGCCTTCCAGGGCAGCCGGGCTGATGGGCGTCACCCGGGGCACGATGGCAGCCACGGCATCCACCAGGGTATGCACACCATAGGCAGCGGCCAGGTAGGTCCACGGCCGGTTGCGCTGCAGCCCGGTCAGCACGATCATGGTCATGCCGATATGGATCATCACCGCCAGGATTCGCTCGAGCCCGCCGAGGCCAAGCAGCAGCGGCGTGGCGGACAGGGCCTGCTGGCGGATGGTTTCGCGGGCGGCCGGGTCGACTCCGGCCAGCAATGTGTCGAGCACACCGGCGTTGATTGCGAAGAAGATGACAATCAGGTTCACCAGCGTCAGTCCGGTGATGAGCAGCGCCTCAACGGCTCCGTGCCCGAAGCCGAAGGCGATGCCCTCGATCCAGCGGTGCCGATCACGGATCAGGAACCGGAACACGAGGAAGCGGGCGGTTTCTTCAAAGAGGGCGGCTGTGACTGCCAGGAAGAGGCCGATGGCGACCGGGCTGTGCGTCAGGTTCTGGTACCAGGCCATCCGCGGCAGGACCAGCTGGATGATCGGCAGGCGCAGCAGAATCTGCGAGACGGTGAAGGCAAGGGCGCCAGCCAGCCAGGGAAGGACAATGCGCTGGCGCCGGATGCAGAGCCATACGAGCGGCACGATGGCCAGTGCGATGCAGATGAAAAGGCTGGCAAGGGCGGCGGCAATGGCTGCTGTTGAAATCATGGGGCCTGTCGCTTTCTGCCGGCCTGGCCGGCCTGTTGCGAATGCTTGCCTGCAGTCAGAATCTATCGCCTATTTTAGCACGATTTGTCCTGATGTCGGATGACAAGAGGTGTTCAAACGATGGAGAAAGCAGCCGTTCGACCCGTGAGCGGATCCTCGCTGAAAATTGCCGCAAGCCCCTTGGCTGCCGACCCGGGATGCGTTAGGCTGAAAGCAGGACATGGCGAGCCCATCTGACGGGACGCCGCATATGGAAAACAGGGAGGAATCAAGCATGTCGATCCTGGTTCAGGAAACAAGAAAGCTCAACAATGGCATCGAGATGCCGGTGATGGGCATCGGTGTGTTCAAGGTGGACAACGAGACAGCGGAGGACGTCGTCTACAGCGGCATCAAGGCTGGCATCCGCTCCATTGACACAGCCGCGATTTACGAAAATGAGCAGGGGGTCGGCGATGGCTGGATCCGGACCGGCGTACCCCGCCGCGAACTCTTCATCACGACCAAGCTCTGGAACGGCAGCCAGGGGTTCGACAGCACCCTGAAGGCCTTTGAGAACAGCCTGCGGCTTCTCCGGACCGACTATGTCGACCTGTACCAGGCGCACCGCTACGACCACGAGACCCCGCT
>CAYOHO010000013.1:8885-14239 GCA_964403755.1 uncultured Oscillospiraceae bacterium | reverse complement strand
ACCGATCTTCAGGTCGTAGTCGCCGCCCTTGCCGCCTTCGAAGCGAACGCCCTCGAGGAAGCCTTCATAGTCGATGTTGGCGGTGTCGCCATCCTGGACCGGACGGTCCTCGACCGGGATGAGGCGGGCGTTGCGCTCGACGACGCGCTTGAGCTCGCGGTCGACATCGGCTTCGCTGACCGGGAACTCGGGACGGCCGGCCTCGACGCCGCAGTATTCGCCAAGCTTGACTTCCGGCTTGACGGTAATGGTCACATTGAATTTCAGGCCATCTTCACGGCTGATCGCCAGGATGTCCATGTCGGGGCGCGAGACCGGCTCGAGGCCGTTCTCCTTGACCGCCTCGGCGTAGGCGGGGGTCGCAACCATGTCAATGGCATCATCATAGAGGACGCCTTCGCCGTAGTACTTCGTCACGATCGACATCGGCGCCTTGCCGCGGCGGAAGCCGGGCACGTTGAACCGGCCCGCGTTCTTGATGAAAGAGCGCTTGAGGGCATCGGCAAAAGATTCCGGGGAGATATCGATCGTCAGCACGACGATATTGTTGTCCTTCTTTTCGATAGATGTAGCCATTTGTATTCCTCCTGATGGACTTTTTCGTCCAATTCCAAGCAAATTGCTTGAAAATTCTAGCACAAGGCGCCTATATTGTAAAGAATAGAGGGGGTGCATGCAACTGCTGGACGCCATAAACCTGCTCACAACCATCTATTCGGCGCTGGTCGGCCTGCTGGTCGCCAGTTTCCTCAATGTCGCCGTCTATCGCCTGCCCCACGGCGAGACGATTGTCCGGGGCCATTCCCACTGCATGTCCTGCGGCCACGCGCTCGGCGCGGCCGATCTGGTGCCGGTCCTGAGCTATCTGATGCTCGGCCGCCGCTGCCGCTATTGCCGGGCGCCGATCAGCAGCCGCTACATGACGGTCGAGCTCGCCGGCGGTCTCTTCTGCGGCCTGGCAACCTGGACGGGGCGCCCCTATGGCAGCGCCGCTCCGCTCGTGGCGCTGCTGCTGCTCTGCGCGCTGGCCGGCGCCCTGCTGGTGGAGAGCCTGATCCGCTTTGACGGCGAAGGGCCGGTGCCGAAAGGCCTGAACGTGACGGTCCTGATCCTGATGACATTGCCGCCGCTCTGGTCACTGGCCATGGGCAGCCTTTCCCTGACGGGCCTTGCACTCCGGATGGCAGCCGGCGGGCTCGCGCTGGCGCTGGTTCCTGTGCTGAACCGGATTTCCCGGACGGACGCCACCCTGCCGCCGGAACCTGGCCTGGATGCAATGGCGGCTGGAGCCGATGCCACCCTGAATCCGAACGCAGCCCTGCCGCCGGTGCACGCCCTAGCGGCTGGCGGCCTGCTGCTTGGCCTGCCGGGACTGGCTATCGTCGCTGTCCCCGTGCTTGTCTGCCTGGTTCCGGCTCTGCTGGCACCGTCTTCTCGAATCCGCGCGGCCGGCCGCCGCTTCGCGCCACTGGCCGGCCTGGCTGCCTTTGCCGTGGCCGCGCTGGTGCTCGCCCGCTGACGGACGAAAGTTCGGCCGATCCAGCCGGACCAGCCAAACTGATCAGCCAGACTGATCACGATAAAGATGGCGGCCGCCCCGTATCAGGGGCTGCCGCCATTCTTTCGTCTGGGCGATCGGTTCCAGGGGATTGTGCCTGCCGGCCTGCCGGGTCTGCCGGCGGGGGCGGGCGCAGGCATCGGACACAACGGCGGGGGCAGGTTCAGCGGTTGTACTTGAAGCGGATCCCGTGGAGCTCGTTGTAGACCTTGTCGCAGGCGGCCAGCGTCTCGGGGCTGAGCGCCGGCTTGTCGAGGAGCGCCAGGTTCTCCTGGAGCTGGGCAGTGCGGCTGGCGCCGAGCAGGATCGAGTCGACGGCTGGCTGCGAGATGCACCAGCGCAGTGCGAGCTCGATCAGCGGGATGCCGGCTTCGGCGGCAACCTTCGCGTAGCCGTCGACGGCGTTGAAGTTGGCTTCGGTCCAGTAGCGTTCGTAGTAGATGTCGCCGAGGGTGCGGGCGCCGCTGGCCTGCGGCGTGTTGAAGCGGTTGATGCCCTCCGGCGTGCCGCGCTTGTGCTTGCCGGTGAGCATGCCGCCGCCGAGCGGGTTGTAGATGGTCAAGCCAACTTTCTGGGCCTTGAGGCAGGGGATCAGCTCGCGCTCGATGTCGCGCTGGAGCAGGTTGTAGACGACCTGGTTGCAGACCGGGGCGATGAAGTGGCTGCGCTCGGCGATCCACTGCGTCTGGACGACCTGCCAGGAAGCGAAGTTGGAGAGCGCGACATAGCGGACCTTGCCGCTCCGGACGAGCTGGGTTGTCGCCTCGAGTGTCTCCTCGAGCGGTGTGGAATAGTCCGGCCAGTGCAGGTAATAGATGTCTAGGTAATCGGTGCCGAGGCGGCGCAGGCTGTCCTCGCAGGCCTTGAGCACATGCAGGCGGGAGAGGCCGGCATCGTTGGGTCCGGGCCCCATGCGTCCGGCCAGCTTGCTGGCCAGGATGAGGCCGGCGCGCCGGCCGGCGATGGCCTTGCCGACAATCTCCTCGGTGATGCCGTTGTTATAGATGTCCGCAGTGTCGATGGACGTGATGCCATGATCGATCGCGTAGCGGATCTGCTCAAGTGACTCGGCCTCGCCGGTCTGCCCGCCATACATCATGGTGCCAAGGCTGAAGCGGGAGATTCTCAGGCCGGTTCCGGCCATGATCCGATCTTCCATGTTCGTTGCGCTCCTTCTCGCGTTGGCGGCGGCCGCCCGAGTGTGGCCGCCGGCCGATCCTTCTGTCCGTTTCTGTCAGGTCCATGTTAGCAAAGCAATTCCGCCAATTCCAGTCCGGATGTGTGGAATTCCGGTTGCGGCCGGTGCCCGGTTGGCGCATGATGGTGAAGACGGGTCCCAATTGACAGGAAAGAAGATGATGTTCATCAAGTCCGAACAGCGTGCCTACATCTATCTGACACTGACCGTCTCGATCTGGGGCAGCTTTCATGTCGTCGGCAAGTACGTCCTCTCCGTCATCCCGCCCTTCACCACCGTGACCTTGCGCTATGTCATCGCGCTGGCCGCACTCTTCACCGGGCTACGCCTGAAGCAGCGCGGGCGGCCGGTCCAGAAGATCGCGCCCGGGGACCGCAAGTACGTGTTCCTGATTGGCTTCCTTGGCTATTTCGCCTCCGTGAACGCACAGATGATCGGCATGCGCCTGAGCGTGCCCTCGACGTCCGCGCTGCTCAACTCGCTCAACCCGATCTTCCTGATCATCTTCGCGTTCCTGATCCTGAAGGAGCGCCTGACCCTGACCAAGGTCGTCTCGGTGGTGACAGCCCTGGCGGGCGCCCTCGTCATCACCGCCGGCGTGATCAGCCCCGAGGTCCGGCTCGGTGTTGCCGTCATCCTGTTTGCGGTCACGCTCTGGTCGCTCATGTCGGTTCTCGTGCGCCAGATCACGCGCAAATACGATTCGCTGCTGATCACGACCTATGGCATCCTGATCGGTGCCGTGCTGACGCTGCCGCTGGCCATCGCCGAGCATGCCGTGAATCCGGCGCCGCTGGCCATCGACCTGAAGGTCGTGGCCGGCCTGCTCTACATCAGCCTGATCGGCACCGCACTGACGCTCTACCTCTGGAACACGAGCCTGTCGCTGCTCGACACCTGCTATTGCTCGCTCTTCTACCCGGTGCAGGCGGTCGTCGCCATGCTGCTCAGCTGGATGTTCCTGGGCGAACCGATCACGCTTCGCTTCATCATCGGCACAGCCCTGGTCGCCTTCGGCGTACTCTACTCGGTGGCCGCCGTGCCGCGCGCCCAGCGGCTGCCCTAGTCCGCCGCCAGTTCGCGTTCTCGCGTCCGCGTCCAGCGCCTGCCCTAGTCTGCTGCCAGCTCGAGTGCCCGCCGCTCGCGGAGCAGGGTGAAGCCGACGAGCGGCGCCAGCAGGCCTATTGCGCCGACGGCATAGAAGCCGGCAGCCAGGCCGGCGGCCTGCATGACGGCACCGGCGATGGTCGGCCCGAGGATGATGCCAAGGCTGTAGAGGGCCTGGTAGAACCCCATCGCGGCCGCCTGTTTCTCATAGGGGAACGGCATGACGACAATGCCGAGCATCAGGGAGACCGCCGTGCCGCGCGCGAGGCCATTGAAGAAGACAATCGTCAGCAGCACGCCCAGGGTCGGGGCGAGCGGCTGGAGCAGGCACGTGACCGCCTGGACGGTCAGCAGGGTGATGACAGTCTGAAGCGGGCCGAAGCGGTCGATCAGGAATCGGGGCGACAGGAAGGAAACCGTGGCGCCGCCGGCAGTCGACAGCAGCAGGATCCACGAGAGCACGCTCGGCTGGGCGCCAAGGGCGAGGGCCAGCTGGGGCGTGAAGCCGGAATTGGTCGCGAAGGTCATCAGCTGCGACAGGATGCACATCGAGCTGACGCTCAGGACCCAGCGCGTTCGGCCGACCGCCAGCAGGGCGGACAGCGCCAGCGGCTTGCGGTCGAGCGGCTTGTCCTTGAGCGTGAGGCTGATCAGGAATGGGATGACGCCGGCCGCCGCAGCCACGAGAAAGGACGAGCGGATTCCGTAGGCGGCCGTGACGGGCATGACCACGAGCGCGGCCAGCATCTGGCCGGACAGGTTGCAGGCATTGAGCAGGGTGAGCGCCTTGACGCCGGACTGGCGGTCGAAATAGGCACCAAAGAGGACCGACATCGTGACCCAGACCGAGGCCGAGACACCAGTGAGCGCCCGGCAGACAACCAGCCAGTAGATGTTGGGCGCCCAGTAGAAGCCAAGCGCCGTCACGCTCAGCAGCAGGCTGCCGAGCTGGATGAAGATGCGGCGGTTGTTGAAGCGGTCGGAAAGGATGCCGATCGGCATGCGCAGCACCAGCTGCGCCCAGCCGTAGGCGCCCAGCATCAGCCCAACCAGGGCGGTGTTCTTCGTCATGCCGGAGCCGTATGTCGATAAGTAGGGCACGTAGGCATAGCCGCTGAGCCAGAAGCACAGCGTCATGATGCAGTAGAAGATGATCCGGATTCGCTGCCTGAGCTGCATTTGCCAACCTCGTCAGTCCTGCTGGTTCCCGCGGGTCGCGGATGGCGCTTGCTGGTTCAGTCCAAGCCATCCCGACGCGGCAGTCTTCATCTTAGCATGAATTGATTCCCTCGGAACGAGTCGCCCTGGTTCGGAACCAGCCGCTTCGGCGGCAAGGGTGGTGTCGGGCCCTCTTTACGTGCGAATCAGGAAACGCTATTATGGCTTTCAGTGGTATTATCGATAATACCAGTTGAAAGCCTGTCGCGCCGACCCCTGCGATCGGTTCACCCGTGGAGCCGGGCGATCGGTTCACCCGTGGAGCCGGGCGAT
>CAYOHO010000013.1:0-8785 GCA_964403755.1 uncultured Oscillospiraceae bacterium | reverse complement strand
CACCCGTGGAGCCGGGCGATCGGTTCACCCGTGGAGCCGGGCGATCGGTTCACCCATGGAGCCGGGCGATCGGTTCACCTGTTCAGGAGGAACGTGCATGAAACTGAACTTCGAGTATGGCCAGGGCTTCATGGCGGCTGAGCTGCCGGACGCGAGCACGGATGTCTTCATCCCCGGCGAGACGGTGGCGGATCCGCCGCACATCCCGTTCGACCGCATCGTCGAGGCGACGCGCGAGTCGATCCTGAACCCGGTGGGCATGCCGCCGATCGCGCAGAGCGTCAAGAAGGGCGACAAGGTCACGATCGTCTTCCCGGACCGGGTCAAGGGCGGCACCCAGCCGACCGCGCACCGGATCGTCTCGATCCCGATCATCCTCGAAGAGCTTTACAAGGCGGGCGTCGACAAGAAGGACATCCTCCTGATCTGCTCCAATGGCCTCCACCGCAAGAACACCGAGGCCGAGATCCGCTCGCTGCTCGGCGACCAGGTCTTCCGCGAATTCTGGTTCAGCAAGCAGATCGTGAACCATGACAGCGAGGACTGGGACAACCTGGTCGACCTCGGCCATGACGAGCTCGGCGACCACGTGATCATGAACAAGGCCGTTTACGAGTCGGACTTCGCCGTGCTGATCGGCCACTGCCTCGGAAACCCCTACGGCGGCTACTCCGGCGGCTACAAGCACTGCGCCACCGGGATCACGCACTGGCGCTGCATTGGTGAGCACCACAACCCCGAGGTCATGCACCGGGCCGACTTCACGCCGACCACGACCCTTTCGCTGATGCGCCGCAAGTTCGACGCCATCGGCGAGCATATGGAGCGCCGCATGGGCAAGAAGTTCTTCTGCTGCGATGCGGTCCTCGACACGAAAGCGAACCAGATTGCCGTCTTCTCCGGCCACGCCGCCGCCATCCAGCCGCTCTGCTGGCAGGTCGCGGACCCGCGCACCTACGCGCACTGGGCGGAGCGGAAGTATGACGTCATGGTGTTCGGCATGCCGCAGCTGTTCCACTACGGCAACGGCATGGGCACGAACCCGATCCTGATGATGCAGGCCATTTCGGCGCAGATCCTGCGCCACAAGCGGGTGATGAGCGACCGCTGCGTCATCATCTGCTCGTCGCTCTGCAACGGCTACTGGCACCAGGAGGAGTTCCCCTCCTACGAGGCCACGTACGATGTGTTCCAGAAGAACTACTGCAACACCCTGCCCGACGTCGCCAAGTATGGCGAATACTTCTCGACCCGTCCGGAATACATCGACCAGTACCGCTTCAACTACGCCTACCACCCGTTCCATGCCTTCTCCATGATCTCGTGCGCCCACATCGCCGAGATGCATACGGCGGCGATCTACATCGTCGGCGCCATGGAGCCGGGCTGGGCGCGGGCGATGGGCATGAAGACGCGCGCCACCTTCGAGGAGGCGCTGGCCGACGCACAGCGCAAGTACCTGCCGGAGAACCCGAGCATCCTTGCCCTGCCGAAGGCGTTCACCACCGCCGCCATGCACATCTGCCCGAAGGACGGGGCACAGTGACGCCAGACCGGCTGGGCGCGGTGAGCGCGGCCGATTCTGTGGCAGCGGCGGCGCCGGTCGGGCAAGCGGCGCGAAAGGCGTGGTGACAGCATGTTCACGCAGGCGCGAGGACGCATCTACCCCAGCATCAACAAGCCAATCTACGTGCAGCTGCACGAGATCATGGTCGGCCTGATCGAGTCGGGCGAGCTGGCGCCGGGCGACACCCTGCCGGGGGAGCGGGCACTGGCCGAGATGTACGACATCAGCCGGGTGACCGTGCGCAAGACGCTTGCCCGCCTGGTCGAGGAGGGCTACGTCAGCCGCAGCCAGGGCCGGGAGACCACCGTGGCCGAGCGCCGGATCAGCCATCCCCTGGGGCGGCTGGTCGGCAGTGTCGAGGAGTTCCTCGACGCCGGCGGTCCGGCAGCCGGCAGTCCGGTCTCGATCGATGTCGTGTACAGGGGCTACGAGACTGGCTCGGCCTCCGTGCGCCGGCATCTCGGGCTGGCCGTTCCCGACGGGGGCGGAAGTGAAGGCGAAGGCCGGGCAGCGAGCGGAGGAAGCGGCAAGGCCGCGGACAGCGCCGGAAGCACTGCGGGCCTGACTCCAGCCAGCAGTGCTTCCCGCCTGGCACCGGTCTACGCCTTCTCGCGTCGGATCAGCCGCGGCGGCCAGCCGATCGCGCTCAACCATTCCTATGTGCCGCAGGAGATCGGCCGGCTCGTCGAGACGCTCGACCTCGCCACCGCCACGGTGTTCGTGGTGCTCGAGAACGCCGGTTTCCGACTGGCCTGCGGCGAGCAGGAGATCAGCGCCGCGCTTTCCCGGGCCGATGAGGCTGCCCTGCTCGGTGACCGTCCCGGCCAGGCCGTTCTGGTGATCCGGCGCACCACCTGTCTCGACAGCGGCGAACCGATCCTCTACGAACGGACCGTCTACCGAGCTGACCAGTACCAGTACCGGATCCGCCTGCAGCGGAAGCTGTAGCCTTACAAGGGAATTTCCCAAATGGTGTCAGGCTCCTTTTGGGAAATTTCCCAAAAGGAGCCTGACACCGGGAAGGAAAAAAGCCGCCAACGGCGACGCCACCGAAAAGGAACAAGCATGATCTACCTGATTGCCCTGATCAACTTCCTCGCCGCCTTCCTCCAGGCGGCCACCGGCTTCGGCTACGCCATCCTGGCGATGTTCCTGATGCCGCGGGTCCTTCCCTACCAGCAGTGCTCGATCATCAGCGCCGCCCTGATCATCGTGATCGCGGTCCAGATGTGCTGGGCGCTGCGGGCCCACATCCGGCTGCGCAAGATCGCCTGGCCGATGGCCTGCTGCCTCTCGACCCTGTGGATTGGTGTCTGGCTGATCGGTGTGCTCGACGCCGGAACGGTGCGCAAGATCATGGGCGGCTTCCTGATGCTGCTGGCCGTCTGGTTCTATGTGCTCAAGCGACGCTGCCTCTGCATCCGGGCCAGCTGGCTCAACGGGCTGATCATCGGCATGATTACCGGCATTGCGACTGGCATGTTCAACATCGTCGGCCCGTTCCTGACCATCTACTACTATGACAACATGGACGACAGCCTCGAGATCAAGGCCAACCTGGAGTTCAGCTTCCTGGTCGCCGGTATCGTCTCGCTGGCCCTGAACCTGGCGCATATGCCGCTCGACACCTTCCTCATCCAGAACATCGCGCTCTCCGGCTCGGCTGCAGTCGTCGCCGGGCTGCTCGGCATCCCGATCTACCGCCGCCTCGACAAGGACAAGCTCAAGTACGTCATCATCAGCGTTCTCCCGGTGATGGGACTGGTGCAGATTCTGAAGTGAGCACAATGCACCCGCGACCTGCAAGTCCGCGGTCTGCGAGTCCGTGAACGATAATGGCGGTCCTGCAAACACAAGTCCGCCAAGCTTCACGATGAATTCGCGCCAAACGTCCGTCAACACTTCATGGCGGACTTGAGGCGTACGCTAAAGCGTGCTACAATGCTTGTGACCTATATTACAGGATAGGGCCAGTCAAATTGGCTTGCTGGAACAAGGCCGGACCAGACCGTCCGAGCCGTCGGTGCGAGCCAACTGCCCACTTCCCTGCAGCCACTTCAGGAGCATAGCCACCCAGGAGGATTCACCATGAAAGCACTGATGTATCTGGGACCGAAACAGATGGAACTGCAGGAGGTGCCGGACATGGCGCCGAAGAAGGGCGAGGTCCGCATCGCCTTGCGCGCGACCGGCATTTGCGGCTCGGACACGCACGGCTACCTTGGCACGACCGGGCGCCGGATTCCCCCGATGATCATGGGCCACGAATCGGCTGGCGAAGTCATCGCCCTCGGTGAAGGTGCGACGAAGTTCAAGGTCGGCGACCGCGTCGTCCTCTTCCCCGTCAAGTACTGCGGCCACTGTGAATATTGCGAGCAGCATCTCGAGAACATCTGCCCCAACCGCACCTTCCTTGGCGTCATGACCGAGAACGGCACCTTGGCCGACGCCATCAACCTCGAGGAGCGCCTGGTTCTCAAGATGCCCGACAGCATGAGCTACGTCCAGGGCGCGCTCGTCGAGCCCTTCGCCGTTGCCTACCGCTCGGTCATGCAGGCCATGCCGCTCGACGGCAAAACCGTCATGGTCATCGGCTCCGGCCCGATCGGCCTCCTGATCATGCTCATCGCCCGCCACTTCAAGGCCGGCCGGATCGTGGTCAGCGACGTCGTCGACGCGCGCCTCGATCTCGCGCTCAGGCTCGGCGCCGACTATGTCGTCAACGGCGCAAAGGGCGATATCGGTGAACAGCTCAAGGCCCAGACCGGCAAGGACAAGGTCGACATCACGATCGAGGCCGTCGGCATCACACCGACGGTCCAGCAGTCGGTCAACTACCTGAAAAACAAGGGCACCACCGTCTGGGTCGGCGCCTCTGACAAGATGATCTCCATCAACATGCAGGAAGTCGTCGTCCGCGAGCTGACCATCAAGGGCAACTACATCTACAATGTCCAGGACTTCCAGGAGGCGATGGACCTCGTGGCCAGCGGCCAGATCGACCTCTCCCCGCTCGTCACCGGCACCATTCCGCTTTCTGAAGCCAATGACATGTTCAAGTACCTGACCAGCGGCCCGAACGAGCACATCAAGGTCGTCGTGACCTGGGACAAATAGGAATGCCGCAGAGCGGCACCAGTCAGGTCGTCGTGACCCGAGACAAATAAGGCCCGCGCGCCCGGAATGGCAGCTGGGCCGGCACGACCGGAAATGAAGCAGGGTCAGCCTGACCCGAGACAAATGAGGGAGGATCAACCATGAAAGCTCTGATGTACCTGGGACCGAAACACATGGAACTGCTTGACCTGCCGGACGAGGCCCCAAAGAAGGGCGAGGTCCGCATCGCCATGCGCGCCACCGGCATCTGCGGCTCCGACACGCACGGCTACCTCGGAACCACCGGCCGCCGCATCGCCCCGATGATTCAGGGCCATGAGTCCTCCGGCGAAATCGTCGCCCTCGGCGAAGGCGTCACTCGCTTCAAGGTCGGCGACCGCGTCGTCCTCTTCCCGGTCAAGTACTGCGGCCACTGCGAGTACTGCGCGCAGCACCTCGAGAACATCTGCCCCAACCGCACCTTCCTCGGCGTCATGTCCGAGAACGGCACCCTAGCCGACTACATCAACCTCGAGGAGCGTCTGGTCCTGCCGATGCCCGAGAACATGACTTACGTCCAGGGCGCGCTCGTCGAGCCCTTCGCCGTCGCCTACCGCGCCGTGACCCAGGCCCTGCCGCTGGAAGGCAAGACCGTCATGGTCATCGGCTCCGGCCCGATCGGCCTCCTGATCAGCATGATCGCCCGCCACTTCAAGGCCGCCAAGGTCGTCGTCAGCGATGTCGTCGCCCCCCGCCTCGAACTGGCCCTCAAGCTCGGCGCCGACTACGTCGTCAACGGCGCCAAGGGCGACATCGGCGAGCAGATGAAGGCCCAGACCGGCAGGGACAAGGTCGACGTCACCATCGAGGCCGTCGGCATCACCCCGACCGCCCAACAGTCGATCAACTACCTGAAGAACAAGGGCACGGCCGTCTGGGTGGGCAACGCCGACCAGATGATCACCGTCAACATGCAGGAGATCGTCGTCCGCGAACTGACCATCAAGGGCAACTACATCTACAACGTCCAGGACTTCAAGGACGCAATGAACCTGATCGTCAGCAGCGGCATCGACCTCTCCCCGCTCGTCACCGGCACCATCCCGCTCAGCGAGGCCAACGACATGTTCAAGTACCTCACAAGCGGCCCGAACGAGCACATCAAGGTCGTCGTGACCTGGGAGAAGTAAGGGAAACGGGGCCAGAAAAAGCCCCTTTTCCAGATTTTACGATTGGCCGCTGCTTTGTAATCCATTCCAGGCAGCGGCCCTTTTTCAGATATTTTGATGCACGACGCGAAAAAATTGACAGCCCGAAATATGACCAATCGGTTACGATCTTTACATTATGTTTACAACTGTTGCCAACCGAAATGCTATAATTAAGGCGGATACATACACTTCTGCAATCGAAAGCACGATGGGCGCGTCAGTAACAATTGATGATGAACAAGGATGCGAAGATCGTCTGGCTGTAATTGGACGCTTTGGCCAGACAGGAGCGAGCAGCGTAACCGGCCTGCAGGCCGGTTTTTTATTGGCTTGTAGGCAGTGGTCCTGATCATCCACCCTTAGATCCATCGGCAGATATCCAGAGTCGTTTGCGCCGTCCCTCAGGCTCTTCGGCAACACTTTCAGATTCACTGGCAACTTTCATCAACTTCATTGGCAGAGTCCATCAGGTTCATCGGCAGCCGTTTCAGACGAAGCGGCAGTTTGGAGCCAACAATCGATCAGCGGCGCGGCGCTCTTTCCCCGTCCTGGTCTATTTGCGTTTCCGCTTCAATGGCGGATCATTGATTTCGCTTCCCGTCGTGGCAGCACCTGAGCGATGACTGCGGACCGGGGAGCGATGAACACCAGATGACGCCAATCCGTCTTCAAATGAAGCAGATGATGCGAAGCGGTTCGGCGCCCGGCTTATTCCGGCAATCTTGGTGGCCGAGAACGCAGCCGCACAGGCGTGCGACTCCCAAGGCCAGTAAAAAGAAAGCAGGGAATCACGATGAATACGCGCAAATCAGGTCTTCACTGGCGCAGCAAGGTGACATTGAGTGTCATTGTAGCGCTCGCGCTGGTGTTCGGCATGTCGACCGCGGCCCTTGCCATCGGCGGTGCCAACAAATATCCCGCAGCAAGCGCCGACGTGATCTGGATGCATTCGGAAGACATGTGGCAGTATTATGATTCCATCACAGGTGATAATGATGGCAAAGGCGAGCTCAAGGACATGGTGGCAGGCGATCAGATGTACTTGCCGCGTGCAGCGATAAACGGCTCGTTCCTGTACCACTACTACACCGATCAAGCCGCGGGCACCGGCGTTGTACAGCCATTCCTCCGCTTCCAGGAGGTTGGCGAGGAGCGCGGTGTCAGCGCCACGATCGGTTCACCAGCTGTTCCATCCCCGACGATGCCGGCCAACACCAACGATTTCGCCTTCGACGAGGATGCCAGATGGACGCACGCCGTCGCATTGAGTGATATACCGACAGTCGTTATCGGCGGCGTCCCGTACTACGAATTCTATTGCGACATCAACCAGAATGGCAACGACCAGCATGTAAGCTGGGAAGTCCAGCAGGTCTGGCAGACAGACGACCCCTTCCTGGTCGGCTGGTTTGTCGGCACCGTCTTCCCAATGGGTGATCCCAACTACGATCCCAATTACACCTATGTAGCACCGGGCAATACGGTTGCCTACAAGACTGGCGCTCACCACACGCTGTATAAGGATGTCAATGGCAACAACATCTATGATGCCGGCGATATCGTGCAGTCGCTGGTCTGGGACCTCGACGGCGGCTTTACAGCCTACAATGGCGATGTATGGGACTATCGCAACCGCACCGTCGTCATGGACTATGCGGGCGACAGTGGCAGTGGCCGAGCCAACTACAAGCACTACGTTCCGGTCAGCTACTTCAATCAGTCTCTGCCGTGGGTCATTGTGGCTGTAGACCATGGCTACAGTGGAACAGTCGGCGATGGAACGCTGACGGATCCGCATGGAGACACCTATAAAGTCGGCACCAATGATGGCTTCGACGAGTGGGGCATCTTCGTGAAGACCGTTGCCAGCAAGACCGGTACGAAGTTCCTCGACCAGGACGGCGATGGCGTCAAGGACGCCGGTGAGCCCGGCCTGTCAGGCTGGACCATCTACGTCGACTACAACAACAACAAGGCCCTGGATGCCGGTGAGCCAAGCGCTGTAACGAGCGGTGCTCCCGGCGAGGAAGGCAACTACCAGATTACGGGCATCACACCTGGCACCTATCCGGTGCGGGAAGTCATGCAGGCCGGCTGGGTGCAGACCCTGCCAGGTCTCGGTGGCGCCGGCACGGAGGATGACTACTGCTACATAGAAACGTTTGTTGGCGGCCAGACTTATGCCAACAACCATTTCGGCAACGTACATCCGGGGGCGCGGATCAAGATCGAGCCGAAGGATGCGACCAACAAGGTTGGCGCAGCCCATCTGCTGACAGCCACGGTTGAATACACCTATGGCAACGGCGTATGGGTACCGTATCCCTATGCATCGGTAACCTTCGCCATTGAAAGCGGCGTCGGCACGCTCGACACGCCGCATACGGTGACGGCCAATGCCAGTGGTGTCGCCACGATCAACCTGAACTCGTCCGTGACGGGCACAACCGTCGTGAGCGCGGCTTCATCGCTGACCGTGGCCGGACAGGTATTCAACGTCAAGACGGACGGCGCGGCCGGCACGTACAACGAACCCGCCACCAAGACCTGGTGGGACCTCAAGATCGCCATCAGCCCCAGCGGCATCAACAAGGTCGGCAGCCCCCACAACCTCAGCGCAACCGTCATGATCAAGGTGGGCGCGGCTGACTGGACACCGGTTGCCAATGACACGACGGTTAACTTCGCGACCGACTTCGGCAGCCTCAGCAGCATCACCAAGACCACCAGCGGTGTCGCCACTGCCGTCCTCAACTCCACCGAGACTGGTGTGTCTCACGTCAACGCCACGGTTTCCTACACCTATGAAAACCAGACCCTGACCAGGACGACCGATGGCCTGCTCAACAACAGCGGACCCGCCACCAAGACCTGGTGGGACCTCAAGATCGCCATCAGCCCCAGCGGCATC
>CAYOHO010000012.1:0-14279 GCA_964403755.1 uncultured Oscillospiraceae bacterium | reverse complement strand
CAGGAAGTGGGTTGCACCGATCCGGCCGATGATGCCGCGGGCGATCTCGAGCTCGCTATCATCGACCCGGAAGCCCGGGTCGTCCTTGAGATCGTCAATGGTCATCTCCGTATCGTACTCGACCGGATAGGTGACATTGCCGACCTCGGGATTGAAGTGGAATTCGCGTCCGCGGCTGTCACAGTACGTATGCTCGCCCGTGCGGCGATAGCCGCTGTAGTCGATGGCTTTCGGCGCCAGCGGTACGCGCACATAGTCCCATTCCAGGGCCTGGGCCAGGGTGACGATCGCTTCGATGTAGTCGGCCACGACCTCGTCGCGGTGACCCGACCAGAGCGCCTCCTTTTCCGCCCAGCCGCCGTAGCAGAGGGTCTTCCGGCCCGTCACCCGCTCGTAGAAGGCTGCGTCGAAGGCGTTCTCGCCGCGCGGGACCCGGTCGCCCTCGCGATGGCTGAGGGCAGCCTGCATGCGTTCCTTGGAATTCATCGCTCCACCTCCTGATGCTGTCTGATGCCGGCCGGATCGCTCACCTGAGACGGTAGACCTCGATATCCATGACAAAGGCCGGGCCGTCGCGCCGCTTCAGGCTGGCGACATAGACGCCGCTGGCGAGCCAGCCATAGCGGCTGCCGCCTTCGACCTGGAAGTGCGGCGATGTCCGGATGAGGGCAGGTGCCTGATTGCGGTCGAACCAGCCTTCGTTTTCGACACCGATGCAGATGCCGTCGTCGGTCTGGAGCGTGTACTTGGCGAAGACATGGGTGATGCCGTTGGGGTGACGCGTGTTCCAGTCAGCGCCGCCGGACAGGATCCGTCCCTGCAGGCTGCCGCTGTCCGGAAGGCTGCTATCGCCGACCGGCGCACTGCTGCTGGCGAGGCTGCCGCTGCCTGAGAAGCTGCCGCCCAGAATCGGGATGACGCGCCGGAAGCCGGCAGCTGTGTCGCCAATGACGACCGGTTCACCGCATTCGACTGCCAGTTGGAGGACGAGATCTGCCTCAAGATTCATCCGGAACCTGCCTTTCCCCTGCAGCGCAGGAAAGCCTCTGTCAGCTGGCTGTGACGGTTCCGATGCAATTTGCCATCAGGCAGCAAGGCTGCCGGACCGGATCGGAAAGAAGACAGCATCACGCGATACAAGGACAGTACCATTCTACACAAGGAAGGGCAGCCGGCGTCAAGGAATTTGTCGGCGGTGCGTGACTGGCTGGCCATGGCATCGGCAGGGCCGGGAGGCCGCTTTCTGTAACCGGGCGGCGCGACTGGCTGATCGCAGGCCGCTATAATGAATGGCAACAGACCGGACAGAACCGTCAGCGGTGCGGCAAGCCCGACCGCCGGACACCAGGGAGGATACCGCCATGCCCCATCTGCTTGAACCGCTCGCCCTGCGCAGCCTGCACCTGAAGAACCGCCTCGTCCTGCCGCCAATCGCCACGGCGCGCTGCGATGACAACGGTCTCGTCAACGATGCGATCCTCGACTACTACGACGAAAAGACACGCGGCGGCTGGCTGGGCCTGGCCATCATCGAGCATTCCTTTATCGCGCCGGAGGGACGGCGCCGGCAGAAGCAGCTTTCGGCAGCCACCGATGCGGCCATTCCGGGCCTGCACCGGCTGGCCGAGACGGTACAGCGCAATGGCACGCCCGTCATTCTCCAGATCAACCACACCGGCAGCGCCGCCGATCCTTCCGTGACCGGCCTGCCAGCCATCGGTCCCTCGGCGGTCCGGCATCCGACCAGTGCCGCCGGTGGCACCGTGCCTGACGAGATGACGCCCGGGGACATCGCCCGTATCGTTGAGGTCTTCCGGCAGGCGGCCCGGAGGGGCCGTGAAGCCGGCTTCGATGGTGTTGAGATCCATTCGGCGCACGGCTATCTGCTCAACCAGTTCTATTCACCGCTGACCAACCGGCGCCAGGATGCCTACGGCGGCGATGTGGCTGGCCGCGTGAAGATCCATCTCGAGGTGATCGAAGCCGTGCGGGCGGAAGTCGGTCCGGAATACCCGGTCCTGCTTCGTCTGGGCGCCTGCGACTACCTGCCCGGCGGATCCGTGACCGAGGACGCCGTTGCGGCAGCCCGCCTGTTCGTGGCCGCTGGCGTCGACATCATCGACATCACCGGCGGCATGATCGG
Organism: uncultured Oscillospiraceae bacterium; assembly: GCA_964403755.1. Lineage (GTDB taxonomy): Bacteria > Bacillota > Clostridia > Saccharofermentanales > UBA5734 > JAXGXQ01. Next base: position 12,136 of record CAYOHO010000012.1, on the reverse strand, counting down.
CTACGACATTCCCGGCGTCCGCGAACCCGGCTGGTTCGCGCCGGTTGCTGCGGCTGTCCGCGCGGCCATCCCGGCGCCGGTGATCCTGACCGGCGGCATCAGCGATGCTGGTACGGCCGAGCGTCTGCTGGCGGAAGGCAAGGCTGACCTCATCGGCGTTGGCCGCGCCATGGTCAAGGACTCGGAATGGGCAGAAAAAGCCGTCCGGTCGCTCGGCGGCATCCAGCCGACCATCTGAACAGGCGGCAGAGCCGCAGGGGAGGGCAACATGAATCGATTTCAGCCCAACAGGAAGATTGGCGTGCGCGACTGGGTCACAATGAAGATCATCGCTGTCTACCCATACGCGCCGGGCAGCAGTGATGAAGCGACCGAACAGGCCGTGCGCGACTGGTTCTATGAGCAGAGCTGCGATGCAGAGGCGCAGCTGAAGTCATCGTTTGTCGACCTGCTATCCGATGAGGAGGCGTCCTCGCTTCCCGACGGCCTCGTGGATGACGCGGCGGGCGGCGAATCCGGCACCGGGAACGGGGTCCAGTGATGCTTTGCGGAATTGTTACAACGGCCACAGAAACTTAACTGGATGCCGGCTGTCCGCTCCGATAGAATGATCCAAAGCGATAAAGCAAAGGTGGTCATTCTATGAAGTACGTGCTCGTCAACTGGTCCTATAACGAGCCGGGCAAGTGGATTTCGATCTGCTCCACCGACCTGGCCGCAGCCCGTGAAGTCTCCGAAGCCTTGAGCGGTTCACTCAAGTCCTATCGCCATGTCAAGTACAACCGGTTTACCAAGGATGGCGGCAAGGCAACCATCGAAGACATGGTTCCCAATGAGCAGTCGAACGATATCAATGCCTACCTATCCGATTTCTTCACCCGAAACGGCTGGAGGGCTGACAAGTTTGCCCATAACTCATACATCAAGACAACCTGAAGTCATCACAACCGTACGTCTTGATTCAAGGATGGATATTGGCGTGACCGGCCGTGCCCGCAGCTGCTGCGGGTGCGGCCTTTCTTGAGGGGCTGCTCCTGTCCGTCGGGCCGATCCCGGAAGGCGGCCCGGCCAGCCGCCTCTGCAGAGAATGCGGTCCCATTTCAGCGGCAACGTGCTAGAATGTGTGCTGTAGAAGGACTGGCCGGCGATATCCTGATGGCGTCGGCCTTCTCTGCAGCCTGACATCCGGAGGTTCCTCATGAAGCCAATCACTTTCACGCCTCAGCGTGATCACGGCCGCCGGCCCCTGAACCGCTGCCAGTGCCTGGGTAGAAGCCGGCGTTGCGCCAGCAGCCAGTGCCGGATCGGAGGCCAGCGTCTTTCCGATGGCCAGCATCCAGCTGCGCGCACGCTCCTGCTGCTGATCCTGACGCTGACCCTGCTGCTGGCCATGGCCGGCTGTTCTTCGGTCAGCGATGAGCAGAAGCGGATTTATGACGACAACAGCCGCATTGCCCGCCAGGGCGACACCTACTTCTTCAAGAGCCGGGTCGGCAATTCAGACAACCGCGGCCTGGCCATCACGTTTTCCGAATTCAACGGCAAGCAGACGGTCTGGACCCTCCAGTCCGGTTCCGGCACAACGGTCGACCTGGTTGCCGATGCGAACATCGCCGGCGGCCGCTTCAAGGTCTGCCTCGTCAGCCCCAGCCGGGAGGTGACCGCCATTTTCGAGGGTGCGCACAAGGGGCCGGTCAAGCTGACGGTGCCGGCCGGGAAGAGCGAAGTTGTGCTGGTCGGCCAGTCAGCCCGCGGCGAGCTGGCCATCGCCTGGGGCACGTCCGAAGGCGTGCAGATCCAGCGCACCGGATCCGACTGACCGGCACAAAGCCGGGAAAAGCCGGACGATGAATGCTGACCGGCAAGCGTCAGCGGGGAGAAGGAGTCAATCATGCGTTTCATCGGCAATATCCTGTGGTTCCTCCTGGGCGGCATCGTGCTGGCCCTGCTCTGGGCCGTGGCCGGCCTGGTCTGCTGCCTGACCATCATCGGCATCCCGCTCGGAATCCAGTGCTTCAAGTTCGCCAGCCTGATGCTCTGGCCTTTCGGCCGTGAGATCGATTATTCACATGCCGGGTTCGGCTCTTTTCTTGTCAACCTCCTCTGGATCGTGTTCTTCGGCTGGGAGCTGGCGATCGCCGCCCTGGCCAGCGGTCTGCTGCTGTGCCTGACCATCATCGGCATCCCCTTTGGCCTGCAGGCATTCAAGTTCGCCCAGCTGGCCCTGATGCCCTTCGGCGCGCGCATCGTCAGCGTGCGCTAAACCCTTGCGGAAGTTCCGCATCGTCTGCCTGCGTCCGCTGCGGGACGTGCTGCCGCTGGGCGGTCCGGCTGGCAGGCTGCCCAGGTTTTTCCGTCCTGTCCACGTCGGCTGCATTTCGCGTATAATGGGCCTTGACTTCAGGCGGCATCCGCCTGAAGCCGAATCCTGACGCCGGGAGCTTGCCGCCCATGAAACAGCAGCCGACCGTGAACCGACAGCAGCCCGCCCTGAAGCAGCAGCCAACCACTCTGAAGCAGCAATCGTCCGTCAAGGGCTTTGCCGTGCTCAGCATGGCCAGCATGATCTGCAAGATCCTCTCGCTGGCCTATCTGCCGTTCCAGACCATGATCGTGGGGGACATCGGCAACGGCATCATCAGCAAGGGCTACAACCTGTATGTGTTCATCTACAGCCTGACCAACGCCGGGCTGCCGGTCGTCATCTCCAAGTTTGTCTCCGAGCGCCTGACCGTCGGCGACGAACGCGGCGCCCGCCGCACGTTCCGCTGCGCGCTGACGCTGATGCTGGCCTTCGGCGCCGGGGCGACCCTCCTGACCTGGCTGGGCGCCGACTGGATCGCCAACTCTTTCAGCAATCAGCCGCGCACCGCCATGATGTTCCGCACGATCGCGCCCACCTTCCTGTTCACGGCGGTTGCCGGCTCGCTGCGCGGCTACTTCCAGGGCCGGCAGAACATGACGCCGACCGCTGTCTCGCAGGTGATCGAGCAGGTGCTCAACTCGTTCCTGACCGTCACCTTCATCAAGCTGTTCTTCGACTATGCGGCCCGCATCCAGGCTGATTCCCAGGCCTATGCCGCCGCCGGCTCGGCGTTGGCGACGGTGGTTGCCGCCGCCGGCTCAGCCGCCTTCCTGCTGTTCCTGTTCACGGCCGACAGTCGCCGCCAGCGCCTGTCCGGGCTCCGTCCGGCTGCCTCCGGCCAGCATGGCCAGGCCGGCCCGAGCACGGGCGAAATCTACCGCCGGCTGCTCGTCTTTACGGTGCCGGCCGTCATCAGTGCCATCGCGGCCAGCGGCATCGACCTGATCGATGTCAAGTCGACGACCCAGATGCTGCAGGTAGCTGGCTTCAGCCCCGACCAGGCCAGTGCGCTGTTCGGCATCTACTCGACCAAGTACCAGAAACTGTTCGCGATCGCGGCCATCACCTTCTCGACACCGCTGGCGACATCGATGATCCCGGCCCTCTCGGCGGCGCTGGCGCAGGGCAACCGCAAGCTGTTCCTGCACAAGGTGCGCGAGGGCTACCGGCTGATCTTCCTGACCGTGATGCCGATCATTGCCGGCTTCAGCTTCCTGGCCCAGCCGGTGCTCACCCTCGTGTTCTTCCGCCAGAACGCCGGCGCCCCGCTGCTGGTCTTCGGCATGTGGTTCGCCGTGCTCAACACCATCCAGGTCGTCCAGTCGGGCATCCTCATCGCGATGGGGCATCCGCTGGTCTCGCCGGCGACGACCATCATCGGCATGCTGGCCAAGCTGGCCTGCAACTACCTCCTGATCCGGATCCCAAGCATCAACATCTACGGCGCCCTGATCGGCAATGCCGTCACCTGGATCATCGTGATGTCGCTCAACCAGATGTTCATCCAGCGCCAGCTGGGCCTGAAGATCCGCCTGTTCCGCCATCTGCGCAGCCCGGCCATCGCCGCGCTGATCATGGGCGCAGTCTGCCTCGGGGTTTTCGAGCTGCTGTATGCGGGCCTCGGGCTGGTGCTGCCGCGGGGCGTCCTGCTCAATGACCTCATCCTGATGGTCACCATTGCCGTCGGCGCATTTGTCTACGCCTTCCTCGTGATCGGCTCCGGCATGATCAAGGGCGAGGACATCCTCAAGCTGCCGCTGGGCACGCGCCTGTACGCCGTGCTGCGGCGCCTGCCTCTGATCCGCACACGCCTGGCCTGATCCGGCGCCTGCCGCTGATCCGCGCGCGCCAGGCCTGATCCGGCGCCTGCCGCTGATCCGCACGCGCCTGGCCTGATCCGGCGCCGGTCCGGGTTCGGCTTGACGCCGGCCGTTGTGACCATGGCTGGCGGGGGGACATGGAAACGGCCGCCGGAAAGGCGGCCGCTGCGGGCTTCCATATGGCTTCCAGTTGGTCGTCTAATCGGGGAACTTGCAGAGATCCGGCACGAACGTCTGGTCGGTGATCGGCGGACGGATGTAGGCCTCGCCTTTCTTGCGCGGCTCAAGCTTGAGCACGCGCGGCGTGATTTCCTCATAAGGGATCATGCTCAGCAGGTGGCTGATGCAGTTGAGCCGGGCGTGCTTCTTGATGTCGGAATTGACGACATACCAGGGTGACTGCCGGGTGTCGGTGTAGGAGAACATGACATCCTTGGCCCGGGAGTACTCGACCCAGCGGTTGCGCGACTCCAGGTCCATCGGGCTGAGCTTCCAGGCCTTGGTCGGGTCGTTGAGCCGGTCCTGGAAGCGCTTGTCCTGTTCCTCGTCGGAAACCGAGAACCAGTACTTGATCAGGATGATGCCGGAGCGGATCAGCATCTTCTCGAACTCGGGGCAGGAGCGCAGGAACTCGTTGTACTCTTCCTCGGTGCAGAAGTTCATCACACGCTCGACGCCAGCCCGGTTGTACCAGCTGCGGTCGAAGAGGACCATCTCACCGGCGGCGGGCAGACGCGCGACATAGCGCTGGAAGAACCATTGCGTCTCCTCCTTGGGGGTCGGCGCGGGCAGCGCCTCGACCCGGCAGATGCGCGGGTTGAGCGCTTCCGTGATCCGCTTGATCACGCCGCCCTTGCCGGCGGCATCACGGCCCTCGAAGATGACCACGACCTTGAGTCCCTTGGCCTTGATCCATTCCTGCAGCTTGACCAGCTCGATCTGCAGGCGGCGCAGTTCCTTTTCATAGTACTTGTTTGTGACCACGTGCATGGGACGGCCGTGAAAGTCGATCGTCTCAAAGTCCTTTTCCGGATCCGGCTCACGCATCAGGGCATGGCGGCGGGCCAAGGCGGCGGGCTGGACATCATCCGGTTCGGGCTGGGACACCCGGTCCGGCGCCGGCCCTGACTGGCCGGCAGTCCCGGACGGCCCGTTCGGGCTGTGTTCCTTCTTGTGGCTGGACTTGTCGTTTTCCGGCGACTTTTTCTTCGACATCCCGATAACCCCCCAATGATAAGGCTGCCGCCGGAAGTCCCGGCGCGCCGCCTGGCAAATGCGGCAGGGAAGCGGTCTGACACGCTTGTCCATTACCTTCATTCTACCATGCCGGGCGATTTTTTCCAGAATGGGCAGATGCCGCGCCTGCCGGTTCTGCAGGCACGGCCAGCCACGTGAAATGCATGTAAAAATCCCCTCTTTTTGGTACTCTCTTGTGCAAATTGGGGAGGTTCCTTGATTCCCGGTGATGGTTCAACTAAGATGAAACCGTCGACCCCCGATTTCAGGAGGAAGTAACATGATCATCATCGGTGAAAAAATCAACAGTACGCTGAAGGCCGTCCGGCCGGCCATGGAGTCGCGTGATGCGGCGGCCATCGTCGACCTTGCCAGGCGCCAGTTCGAGGCCGGCGCCTGCTTTCTGGATGTCAATGCCGGCATGTTCCTCGAGCAGGAGCTCGATATCCTGCAGTGGCTGATCGAGACCATCCAGGCGGAAGTCCCGGCGCCGTTCGCCATCGACTCGCCCAACCCGAAGGCCCTTGAAGTCGGCCTCAAGGCGAACCGCAACGGCAAGCCGATCATCAACTCGATCACTGGTGAGAAGGCGCGGCTCAGTGCCGTGCTGCCGCTCATTGCGCAGTACAAGGCAGGCGTCATCGCGCTCTGCATGGATGACCGCGGCATGCCGGAGACCGCCGAACAGCGGGTCGAGATCGCCCATACCCTGATTGGCACCCTGACCCGGGAAGGCGTCGCCCTGGATGACATCTACATCGACCCGATGATCCGCCCGATCGGCACCGGCTCGCATTACGGCGTGGTTGCGCTCGACACGATGCGCTCGGTCAAGCAGGCCTATCCGGATGTCCACATCGCCTGCGGCCTGAGCAACATCTCCTTCGGCATCCCGGCCCGCAAGGTCATGAACCAGGCGTTCCTCGTCGCGGCCATGACCGCCGGCATGGACGGCGCCATCCTCGACCCGCTCGACAAGAAGCTGATGACCTTCCTCTATGCGACGGAAGCGCTGCTTGGCGTCGACGACTTCTGCATGAACTACCTGACCAAGTTCCGCGAGGGCGAGCTCGAGGTCTGATCCGGCGCTGTCCGGCGCCGTCAAGCCGGAACCCATGGCAGAACCGAACCGTACACCCACAGGCAGGCGCCCGGCGCCTCGCCCTGTTGAGGTGCGCCCCGGAAGCGAATCACCAGATTAACCGGAATCGAATCACAAGAAGGGCCGGAATCGAATCACCATAAAGACCGGAAGCGATTGCCAGAAAGACCGGAAGCAAAGCGCAGGAAAGGCTGGACCCGACATGCTGAACCACATCCAGAACAAGGCCTATCACGTGGAGATCCTGCCGCCCAAGCAGGAGACGGAAAAGCTTGAAGCCGACCTGGCGCTGTTTGCCGACAAGTACGAGCGCGTCATGGCCAGCGGCTATGTCGCCTGCATCACCGACAACGCCATGGGCAGTCTCTCGTTCCAGGGCAGCGAAATGATCGCGGAGCTCGGGTTGGCGGTGCATCCCGGCCAGGTCATGATCCACCTCAACACCTTCCACACGCTGGCGAATCTGCACGAGATTCTCGACTTCTGTCAGGCCAGCGGCATCCGCGACCTGCTCGTCATCTCGGGCGACGGCTCCGACCGCCTGCCCAGGCTGCAGCCGGCTGAAATCGGCGCCGGGGGTGTCGAGGCGGTCACCTCGGTCGAGCTGCTCCGCTACATCCACGCCCGGTATCCCGGTGTCTTCACGACCGGTGTCGCCTTCAATCCCTATGAACCGAAGGCGCATGAATTTGCCAAGCTCGAGCGCAAGCTGGCGGCCGGCGCGTCGTTCATCATCACGCAGCCGGTGATCGAGCGCAATGCAGTCGTCGACGAGCTGCTGACGCTGCATCCGGCGGTTCCGGTGGTCGTTGAGGCCTGGATGAGCAGGAAGCTGCACCTGCTGTCCGATGCCGTCGGCTATCGTATCCCCGAGGACACGGCCTTCGACCCGATCGAGACGCTGCACGAGCTGCAGCGGCTGTATCCGCAATGCGGCTTCTACCTCTCGCTGCTCGGCTTCAAGACCCAGTACCATTTGGTGGAGGGCACCTGGGGCTGAACCGTCCGCCAGAAACAGACAAGGGGAGACAAGATGAAGATTGTCGTCTGCATCAAGCAGGTGCCGGCATCGAACGATGCCAAGATCGATCCCGAAACCAAGCGGATCGTGCGCGAGGGTGTCAACGCCATCCTCAATCCGTTCGACACCTACGCCATCGAGGCGGCCGTGCAGCTGCGCGAACGCTTCGGCGGTGAAGTCGTCGCCCTCTCGATGGGGCCGGACAAGGCGCTGGCTGCCCTGCGCGAAGCCATCTCTGTCGGCGCCGACCGCGCGGTGCTGCTCAGCGACCGTGCTTTTGGCGGCTCCGACACCTGGGCGACCAGCTATACGCTGGCCAAGGCGATCCGCAAGATCGGCAGCGTCGACCTGGTCATCTGCGGCAAGCAGGCGATCGACGGCGACACCGCCCAGGTTGGCCCGGGCATCGCCGCCCATCTTGACTGGCTCCAGGCCACCACGGTCATGACGCTTGAGGATGCGACCGAAGCCGGCATCCGGGTCCGCCGCATGCATGAGGATGGCTACGATATCTGCGAGCTGCCGTTCCCGGCCGTCATGACGGTCGTCAAGGGGATCAACGTCCCGCGGGTGCCAACCCTGCGCGGCCGCCTGGCCGCCCAGAAGTGCGAGGTGCCGGTCTGGCATCCCGATGATATCGGCGCCGACACCGCCAAGATCGGCCTCTTCGGCTCGCCAACCCGTGTCGTCCGGACCCAGCCGCCTCCGCAGCGCAGCACAGCCACCCAGGTGCTGACCGGCACGCCTGGCGAATGCGCCCGGGCGCTGGTCCGCGAGCTGCGGCTGCGCAGCGTCCTTTAGGCCGGATGAAAGCGATCGGGAGGATCAACCATGTTTGTCCAGAATGATGCAGACAAGGCACAGTACCGGAACGTCTGGGTCATCGCCGAGCTGATGTCCGGCAAGGTCCAGCCGGTCACGTTCGAGCTGATCGGCGCCGCCCGCAAGCTGGCCGATGCACGCGGTTCCAGGGTTGTCGCCGTAGCGATGGCGCCTGCCGCGTCGGCACAGGCCGGCGCCATGTTCGCGAGCGGCGCCGACGCGGTGATTGCCGTCGACGACCCGCGCCTGGCCGAGTTTGTCGATGAAATCGAGGCGCGGGTGCTGGTCCGCCTGATCGGCCAGTACAAGCCGGAAATCATCATCTGCGGCGCCACGACCCGGGGCCGCGCCCTGATCCCGCGCGTCGCCGTGATGGCCGACTGTGGCCTTACCGCCGACTGCACCGAACTGGGCATCGATCCGGAGAACGGCGACCTGCTGCAGACCCGTCCGGCCTTCGGCGGCAACATCCTGGCGACGATCCGCTGCTCGAGCCACCGGCCGCAGATGGCTTCGGTCCGGCCGCGCGTCATGAAGGCGCCGGAGCCGGATCCCGCCCGCACCGGTGAGATCATCACGGAACGGATCGAGGCCGGCGACCTTGGCCTGGTCAAGCGCATCCTCGAGACCGTGCACAGCAGTGAGACCGCCGTCAACCTGGCGGACGCCCGGATCATCATCTCCGGCGGCCGCGGTGTCGATGGCCCGGAAGGCTTTCAGCTGCTTCGCCGCCTGGCCGAGCGCGTGGGCGGTGCCGTCGGCGCCAGCCGTGCCGCTGTCGACGCCGGCTGGATTCCCTATGCCCACCAGGTCGGGCAGACCGGGCAGACCGTACAGACCCAGGTTTACATCGCCTGCGGCATCTCCGGCCAGATCCAGCATCTGGTCGGCATGCAGTCCTGCGACCTGATCATCGCCATCGACAAGGACCCGACGACGCCCATGATGCAGATCGCCGACATCGCACTCGTGGGCGACCTGTTTGAGATCATTCCCGAGCTCATCAGCGAGATTCCGCAGCTCTAGACGACACCGGACAGACGACGCCGGACAGACGATGCCGGACAGACGATGCCGGACAGCCACCGACTGATCGCATCATGACCAGCTTTCGGCTATAATGAATAGTTGAACGGGTCATGCCGGCGGCCGGCCGAGACAGCCGGAAACCGCCGCCCGGGCGATCGCTTCCAAAAGACTTGATGCACCAGACCAGGCACCGACGCTTCATTCTGCATGCTTGAAGGAGATACGCACATGGCATTCAAGACGGACATTGAAATCGCGCAGGAAGCAAAGATGCTGCCAATCACCGAAATCGCCGCCCGCCTGGGGATTGAGGCGGACGAGGTGGAGCAGTACGGCAGATACAAGGCCAAGATTGACCTCGAGATCTTTGACCGGCTCAAGGACAAGCCCGACGGCAAGCTCATCCTGGTCACCGCGATCACGCCGACCCCGGCCGGAGAAGGCAAGTCGACGACGACCATCGGCCTTGGCCAGGCGCTGGTCAAGATCGGCAAGAGCGCGGCGATTGCGCTGCGCGAGCCCTCCCTTGGCCCGGTGTTCGGCGTCAAGGGCGGCGCGGCCGGCGGCGGCTACGCCCAGGTGGTGCCGATGGAGGACATCAACCTCCACTTCACCGGCGACTTCCATGCGATCACGTCGGCCAACAACCTGCTGGCGGCGGCGATCGACAACCATATCAACCACGGCAACGCACTCGGCATCGATCCGCGGCAGATCGTCTGGAAGCGGGTCATGGACATGAACGACCGCGCCCTGCGCCAGATCGTGATCGGCCTCGGCGGCAAGGCCAACGGCTTCGTACGCGAGGACGGATTCATGATCACGGTAGCCTCCGAGGTCATGGCGATCCTCTGCCTGTCGCGCGGCCTGATGGACCTCAAGGAGAAGCTCGGCCGGATCATTGTCGGCTACACCTATGACAACCTGCCGGTCACGGCGGCTGACCTCAAGGTCCAGGGCGCGATGGCGCTGCTGCTCAAGGATGCGATCAAGCCCAACCTGGTCCAGACGCTGGAGAACACGCCTGCCTTCATTCATGGCGGCCCGTTTGCCAACATCGCCCACGGCTGCAACAGCATCATGGCGACGCGCCTCGGCCTCAAACTCTGCGACTACCTCGTGACCGAGGCCGGCTTCGGCGCCGACCTGGGCGCCGAGAAGTTCTTCGACATCAAGTGCCGGATGGCCGAACTCAAGCCAGCGGCGGTTGTCGTCGTGGCGACGGTGCGCGCCCTCAAGATGCATGGCGGCGTCGCCAAGCCGGACCTGCAGCAGGAGAACCTGGCGGCCCTGGCCAAGGGCTTCGCCAATATCGAGAAGCATCTGGAGAACGTGCACTCGTTCGGCGTGCCTGTCGTTGTCTCGATCAACCGCTTCCATACCGACACGGAAGCCGAGCTTGCCCTGATCCAGGAGAAGTGCAGCGCCATGGGCGTGCCGGTCTCGCTCTGCGAGGTCTGGGAGAAGGGCGGCGACGGCGGCGTCGACCTGGCCGCGAAAGTTGTGGCCGCAGCCGCGCAGGACAGCGCCTTCCAGTACCTTTACGACGAGCAGGCCAGTATCAAGGACAAGATCGGCCGCATTGCGACCCGGATGTACGGCGCCCGCGGCGTTGTCTACAGCGACAAGGCCAGCAAGGAAGTCCAGCGCCTTGAGAGCCTGGGTCTCGACAAGCTGCCGATCTGCATGGCCAAGACCCAGTATTCGCTGTCCGACAATCCGGCACTGCTGGGCCGGCCGACAGATTTCGACATCTCGATCAAGGAAGTGCGCGTATCGGCTGGCGCCGGCTTCATCGTTGCGATCACCGGTGATATCATGGTCATGCCGGGCCTGCCCAAGGTTCCCGCGGCCGAGAAGATCGACATCGACGAGAACGGCGTCATCACCGGCCTGTTCTGAGCCGGCGGCCCTGGGCGTCTGCGGTCTTTGCCGGCGTGCCGGCACCCTTGCCGACGCCGGTGTCCCGGACATGGAATGAACAAGGAGCAACGTGATGCTGAACAAGAGCTGCAATGAATTCATCGAAGACCTGGCCTCGAAGGCCCCGGTGCCGGGCGGCGGCGGCGCGTCCGCCCTGGTCGGCGCCCTTGGCATGGCGCTCGGCAGCATGGTGGGCAACCTGACGCTGGGGAAGAAGAAGTACGCCGACGTGGAGGCCGACATCCAGGACCTGCTGGTCCGCTCGGCTGCCCTCACCGAACGCCTCAAGGCCCTGGTCGCCCAGGATGCCGAGGCCTTCTATCCGCTGTCCCAGGCCTATGGCCTGCCGCAGGCCACCGACGAGGAGAAGTCGGCCCGTGAGGCGGCCCTCCAGTCGGCGCTGGTCGGCGCCACCCAGGTCCCGCTCGAGATCGCGCTGGCCTGCCTCGAGGCGATCCGCCTGCACGAGGACTATGCCCGCAAGGGGTCGCGGATCGCGATCAGCGATGTCGGCGTCGGGGTCATCTTCTGCAAGGCAGCGCTGCAGGGCGCCGCCCTCAATGTGCTGATCAACACCCGGATCATGAAGGACGCCGGCCTCAAGGCTTCGGTCGAGCAACAGCTCGAGCAGGCGGTCAGCGAGGGCACGGCCCTGGCCGACCGCATCTACGCCGACGTCGAGCGCCAGCTGCGCTGAACGCTCCCGAAGCGGAACCGAAGCGGAACCGCAAGACCGCCCGTCTCAGGACGGGCATATCAGGCATGCATGCCGGCGGAAGGCCGGTCAGGAGGAGCCGACATGGCTGAAGTCTGGAACA
>CAYOHO010000011.1:0-15449 GCA_964403755.1 uncultured Oscillospiraceae bacterium | reverse complement strand
AGTCTCGCTCATCGCCATCCTCGACGCCGACAAGGAGGGCTTCCTGCGCTCCACCACCTCGCTGATCCAGATCATCGGCCGCGCCGCCCGCAACGTCAACGGCCAGGTCATCATGTACGCCGACACGATCACCGAGTCGATGCAGCGCGCCGTCGCCGAGACCAACCGCCGCCGCAGCATCCAGGAGGCCTTCAACATCGAGCACAACATCACGCCGACCAGCGTCCAGAAGGAAGTCCGCAACGTGCTCGACACCATCGCCGAAGCCGCCGCCGAAGAAGGCGTCGCCGAGAAGATCCAGGACGAGCTCGTTGCCGGCAAGGTCGAGCACCTTCGCGAGCCCGAGCTCATCAAGCTCTCGAACCGCCTCGAGAAGGAGATGAAGGAAGCCGCCAAGAACCTCGCCTTCGAAGAGGCCGCCCGCCTGCGCGACCTCCTCGTCGTCATCCGCGGCCGCATCAGCGAGATCCGCAAGGACCCATCGGCACGCGCGCTCAAGTAGGGGAACCGAACGCCCAATCACATGGACAGGGCTGGCTGGCTCTGCTTCGGCCTCAAACAAGTGCTCGGAAATGCGCCTTTGGGCGCATTTCCTGCGCAAACACTGCCAGGTGCTGATGCACCTGGCAGTGTTTGCGCAGACCAGGCCAGCCTTTTTCGTAGGTAGGTATGTTTGTAGAGCCGGACAAAATGGTACCAAGAACTTTACATTCGCGCTCTTTTCGATTATCATTAGGACATGAATGTAAGGTGTTTGACTAGCAAACAGGTGGTCTATGAAAAAGAGTAAGGCTCTTGATGATATTGTTAAGCGGAACAAGGGTTATTTGAAAGCCTCAGATGCAAATGAGGCAGGTGTTTCGAGAGCCTATTTTGGGGAATACATTCGCAGCCGAGAATTCGAGCGGGTCGCTCAAGGCCTTTATTTGCTGTCCGATGCCTGGATGGATTCCATGTATGTCATCCAATCGCGTTATCCGCAGGCGATTTTTTCTCATGAATCAGCCTTGTATCTGCTTGATTTGGCTGAGCGAGAGCCAATTCAATACTCCGTAACGCTTAAAGCTGGCTCAAATGCATCCAGACTTAAGAATGATGGCGTCAAGGTTTATAAAGTAAAAGATGAATTGTTCGAAATGGGAATCACACAGGCATTGTCGCCAGCCGGACATGAACTGCGTGTATACAACCCTGAACGGACTATCTGTGATCTTGTCCGCAACCGAAGCCAAATCGAAATCCAAACGATGCTTACGGCAATCAGGAGTTATTTGTTCGGCCGCGAAAAAAACATTCCTCAGCTCATGAGATATGCAGAAAAACTATCAGTGGAAAAGAAGGTACGCGAATACGTCGGGGTGCTGTTAGGATGATCAGAACGTCAAGGCAATTGAAAGACCTGGTTCGTAATTTATCAAAGGGCGACAGCACCAAAGCTCAGATAATCATTCGAAATTACGTCATGCAGCGCTTTCTTGAGCGTATTTCGCTTTCGCCGTACAAAAATAATTTGATCCTAAAAGGAGGCGTCCTTGTTTCTGACATGGTTGGACTTGCCAACAGATCAACAATGGATTTGGATACCACAGTACGCAATATTAGGCTCTCGGTTGATCGCATTCAGAAAATTGTTGCGGATATAGTGGCAATCAATGTTGATGATGGTATTGAATTTAAAATCAAAGGCAATTTTCCAATCATGGAGGAAGCAGATTATTCTGGTGTACGTGTTTTGCTAGAGGCAACCCTTGGCACATTGCGCACACCAGTGCAGATTGACTTTTCAACTGGCGATGCGATTACTCCAGAAGCAACAGAGTATCACCTTCGCCTCCTTTTTGAGGATCGCACGAAATCACTTCTCGCTTACAATTTGGAAACAGTCATGGCAGAGAAGCTGCAGACTGTGCTTTCTCGTGGTACCGCAAATACTCGCATGAGAGACTTTTACGACCTTTCTATTCTTGCTATGAACTATACAGTTGACCCCATTATTCTCCATGACGCGTATGCAAATACCAGTAGGACTCGTGGCACAACCACACAAGCGGCGGACCAGAACTTGATTCTGAATGAAATCGAATTTCATCCTGTGATGTCAGAATTATGGAAGAGCTACCAAACCAAATTCGATTATGCGTCGGGTCTTGACTGGGGAACCGTCATGCAGCAAATCAGGTTGCTGTGCGCGTTCATTGCATAACCATTTCAACCGAGCCATCTTACAGCATTTCCTTTTCTAGCCATGGACTATCTTCGTAAATGAATGGCAGAAGGCGAGCGGATCCGTACGTCTGGCTTCCAGGTTGTCCGTCAACCATATGAATGCTCGCCCCGGAATGGCCCGATCTGGTGCCCGCGCGGACGAGTTCCGCAACCCTCGCCGGCCAGCCGGCGAGGGCGAGGACCTGTCTGAGTCCGAAGGGCAGCCAGTCGGGCCATCGGCGAGGACCTGTCTGAGTCCGAAGGGCAGCCAGTCGGGCCATCGGTCCGGACATCCAGCACCACTGGACATCCGCGAAAGCCTGCGGAAACCCAGCCCGCATTCTGCTATAATATTTCGAAGATAACCATGCGCGCGACCTGCCCGCCATGCAGTCAACCGACCGAGCATTGACACCCCCAGAACATTGCCCGGCCCGCAGGCAGCACCGATAAGGAGGGATTTGCCCATGTCCACCGCCGCAGAACGCTATCACCTCTGGATCACGGACCCTGCGTTTGACGAATCGACCCGTGAGGAACTGCTTGCGATCCGCCAGGACCCCGCTGAAATCGAGGATCGTTTCTATAAGTTCCTGGAATTCGGCACCGCGGGCCTGCGCGGCGTCATCGGCGCCGGCACCAACCGGATGAACCGCTACACCGTCGCCCGCGCCACCGAAGGCTTCGCCCGGCACATTGAATCGCTCGGACCGGAGGCCAAGGCCCGCGGCATCGCCATCTCCTACGATTCGCGCCGCTTCTCGCCCGAGTTTGCCCTGCTCACCGCCCAGATCTTCACCGCCCACGGCATCCGCGTGCTGCTTTCCAACCAGCTGCGCCCGGTTCCGATGCTCAGCTTTGCCATCCGCCACTACAAGGCGATCGCCGGTGTCATGATCACCGCCAGCCACAACCCGGCCAAGTACAACGGCTACAAGGCCTACGGCGAGGACGGCGGCCAGCTGCCGCCCGAGGCGGCCGACGGCGTCGTCCGCTACATGGACGAGGTCGACGACATTGCCCGCATCTCGCGCCTGAGCGAGCACGAGGCCCGGGCCCGCAAACTGCTGGTCGACATGGGCGATGACCTCGACCAGGCCTACAACGACATGCTGCTCCAGCTGCGCATCGACAAGGAAGCGGTCGCCCGCCACGCCGACATGAAGATTGTCTACTCGCCGCTCCACGGCGCCGGCAACCGACCGGTCCGCCGCGTGCTCGACAGCATGGGATTCAAGGCCGTCTATGTCGTGCCTGAGCAGGAGCGCCCGGACGGCGCCTTCCCGACGGTCGCCTACCCCAACCCGGAGGAGCGCTCCGCCCTCAAGCTGGCGATCGAGCTCGCCGAGCGGGAGTCGGCCGACCTCGTGATCGCGACCGACCCGGATGCCGACCGCACCGGCCTCTGCGTGCGCGCCGGCGACGGCAGCTACCAGGTCCTGTCGGGCAACCAGATCGGCCTGCTGCTCATGGACTATATCCTCGCCGCCAAGCAGCGCCTCGGCCAGCTGCCGGCGAAGTCCTTCGTCGTCACCACGATCGTCTCCACCAAGCTGACCCGCCGCATCGCCGCCCACTACGGCGTCGACCTGCATGAGGTCCTGACTGGCTTCAAGTTCATCGCCGAGGTCATCCAGAACCTCGACGAGGACGGCGACGGCCACTTCCAGTTCGGCTTCGAGGAAAGCTTCGGCTACCTCGCCGGCCGCGACGTGCGCGACAAGGACGCGGTCGTCACCTCGATGCTGATCGCCGAGATGGCCGCTGCCGCCGCCGACAAGGGCCAGACCCTCTACGACGCGCTGCAGGACCTCTACAAGCGCTTCGGCTACGCCGTCGAACAGACCATCTCGATCACCCGCGAGGGCAAGACCGGCATCGAGAAGATCCGCAGCGGCATGGACGCCCTGCGCAAGGAGGGCATCCTCAACCTGCCCGGCGTACCGATCGTCCAGCTCAACGACTACCTCCTCGGCACCGTCCAGGTGACCAGCGGCAATCCGCCGAAGGCCCCCAGCCTGCCGCCCTCGGATGTGCTTCTCTACACGCTCGAGAACGGGCTCGACTGGTTCTGCATCCGGCCCTCCGGCACCGAGCCCAAGATCAAGATCTACCTCGGCTTCTATGGCAGCGACCTGGCCGCGCTCAATACGCGCCTCCAGGAGACCCGCACCGCCGTCGAAGCCTACCTGCGCGACAAGATCTGAACCCGGGCGACCGGTTCTCAGGCAGCGACAACAAGAAAGGCAACAGCGCCGCCCATGGCATTCACGCATCTGCACCTGCACACCGAATACAGCCTGCTTGACGGCGCGATCCGTCTGCGCGACCTGCCCGCCCGCCTCAAGGAGCTGGGCATGGACACCTGCGCCATCACCGACCACGGTGTGCTCTACGGCGTGATCGACTTCTACAACGCCTGCGTGAAGGCCGGCATCAAGCCGATCATCGGCTGCGAGATGTACGTTGCCCCGCGCAGCCACACCGACAAGGAGGCCGGACTCGACAAGGAGCCCGGCCACCTCATCCTGCTCGCCGAGAACGAGCAAGGCTACCGGAACCTGATGAAGCTCGACTCGGTCGCCTTCCTCGAGGGGTTCTACTACCGGCCGCGCATCGACCACGAGCTGCTGCGGCAGCACCACGAGGGAATCATCGCGCTCTCGGCCTGCCTCAGCGGCGAGATCCCCCAGGCCATCCTCGCCCGCGACCTCGAGCGGGCCCGCGAGCTGGCGCTCGAGTACGACGCCCTGTTCGGGCGCGGCAACTTCTTCCTCGAGATCCAGGAGAACAGCATCCCCGAGCAGAACCTGGTCAACTCGGCCCTGATCCAGATCAGCCGCGACACGGGCATCCCCCTCGTCGCCACCAACGACTGCCACTACCTCAAGGCCGAAGACGCCAAGGCGCACGAGGTCCTGCTCTGCATGCAGACCGGCAAGCGCATGAGCGACGAGGACCGCATGCGCATGCCGTCCGAGACGTTCTACCTGCGCTCGCCCGAGGAGATGGCCGAGGCCTTCCGCAGCATACCGGAGGCGCTGGAGAACACGGCGCGCATCGCCGAGCGCTGCAACGTGACCTTCGACTTCAGCAAGACCCACCTGCCCGACTTCGAAGTGCCGGCGGGGAAGACCCACCTCGAGTACATGCGCGAGCTCTGCTTCGCCGGCCTTGAGGACCGCCTCCAGCTGCCGACGCCGATCCCGGCCGAGGAGTACCGCCGCCGGCTCGAGAGCGAGCTCACGGTCATCGAGTCGATGGGCTTCATCGACTACTACCTGATCGTCTGGGACTTCATCCGCTTCGCCCGCTCGCGCGGCATCATGGTCGGCCCGGGCCGCGGCTCCGGCGCCGGCTCGCTCGCCGCCTACTGCCTCAAGATCACCAACATCGACCCGCTCAAGTACGGCCTCATCTTCGAGCGCTTCCTCAACGTCGAGCGCGTCAGCATGCCCGACTTCGACATCGACTTCTGCTACGAGCGCCGCGGCGAGGTCATCGACTACGTCACGGAGAAGTACGGCGCCGACCATGTGGCCCAGGTCATCACCTTCGGCACCCTGGCGGCCCGCGCCGTCATCCGCGACGTCGCCCGCGCCCTCGACGTCTCCTACGCCGAGACCGACCGCATCGCCAAGCTCGTGCCCTTCGCGCTCGGCATCACCATCCAGAAGGCGCTCGAGTCTTCGGCCGAGCTCAAGAAGGAGTACGAGGGCAACCCGACGGCGAAGCAGGTGCTCGACACGGCCATGCGCTTCGAAGGCATGCCCCGCCACGCCTCCACCCACGCCGCCGGCGTCGTCATCGCCAGCCAGCCGCTCACCGAGCTGGCGCCCCTTTCCCGGAACGACGAACAGGTCGTCGTCCAGTTCGCCAAGGGCAATGTCGAGCTCATCGGCCTGCTCAAGTTCGACTTCCTCGGCCTGCGCACCCTCACGGTCATGCGCGACACGCGCGACATGGTGCGGCAGAACACGGGCGTCCTGATCGACTACGACCGCATCCCGATGGACGATCCCGGCGTCTTCAAGATGATCTCCGAGGGCGACACCGACGCGATCTTCCAGCTGGAATCCGGCGGCATGACCTCGTTCTTCAAGGAGCTCAAGCCGGAGTCATTGGAAGACGTCATCGCCGGCATCTCGCTCTTCCGGCCGGGCCCGATGGAGCAGATCCCGCGTTACCTGGCCAGCAAGCACGACAAGTCGAAGATCCACTACGACCACCCCATGCTCGAGCCGATCCTCCAGGTCACCTACGGCTGCATGGTCTACCAGGAGCAGGTCATGCAGATCGTGCGCGACCTGGCCGGCTTCTCCATGGGCCAGTCCGACAACATCCGCCGCGCCATGTCGAAGAAGAAGCCGGCGGAGATCGCCAAGTACAAGAGCCTCTTCCTCAACGGCGGCACCGACGAGAAGGGCCGCAGCCTGCCCGGCGCCATCGCCCGCGGCGTCAGCCCCGCCGTCGCCGAGAAGATCTTCGACGAGGTAATGGCCTTCGCCGGCTACGCCTTCAACAAGTCGCACGCCGCCGCCTACGCCCTGGTCGCCTACCAGACCGCCTGGCTCAAGCTCCACCACCCGGTCGAGTTCATGGCCGCGATGCTCAACAGCTACATGGGCGACCTCAGCCGCGCCGCCCACTACGTGCGCACGGCCCGCAAGATGGGCATCGGCGTCCTGCCGCCCGACATCAACCAGAGCTGGGAGAAGTTCACGACCGAGGAAGGGAAGATCCGCTTCTCGCTCCTGGCCGTCAAGAACGTCGGCGAGGCCGCCGTGAAGGCCCTGATCGAGGAACGCCGCAAGAACGGCCCCTTCCGCACCTTCGGCGACTTCCTGCGCCGAATGTCCGAAGGCGAGCTCAACCGCAAGATGACGGAAAGCCTCATCCGCGCCTCCGCCTTCGACAGCTTCGGCATCCCGCGCTCGCGCATGATCGCCGTGCTCGACCCCTTCCTGAACCAGCTCGCCAGCAGCCGCAAGCTCAGCATGGAAGGCCAGCTTTCCCTGTTCGGCGACATGGGCGGCTTCGGCAGCGGGTTTGGCGGCGGCTCCGGCGGCGGCTCAGACACGTCCGGCGAACCCGCCAATGTGGCCGGCGGCGAGCCCAACTACCCCGCCATCCCCGATTTCACCCGCGCCGAATGCCTGGCGATGGAGAAGGAAATGCTCGGCCTCTACGTCAGCGGCCACCCGCTCGACGAATACGACGAAGCCATCCGCCGCTTCGCCACGCTCGACAGCTCAGCCTTCGCCGCGTTCACTTCCGGTGACGCCGACGAAGCCGCCGCCAGCCACCTGCTCCTCGAAGACCGCGCTCCGGCCCGCATGGCCGGCATGGTCATCGGCCGCAAGAACAAGACCACGCGCAGCAACGAACTGATGAGCTTCGTCACGCTCGAGGACCTGTACGGCACCTACGAGGTGGTCGTCTTCCCGCGCGCCTTCCAGGCCAGCGCCGCCATCCTCCAGGACGGCGCCGTCGTCATCGTCGACGGCCTCCTCAGCATCCGCGAGGAAGAGGAGCCCAAGCTCATCGCCAACGCCATCGCCCTGCTTGACCGCGACCCGGCCGCCAACAGCCTGCCGCCCCTCAGCAGCGGCTCGCGCGGACGCGGCGGCTACGGCAGCGATAGGGGACGCGGGGAGAACAACGGCGGTTCCAGCGACAGCGGGCGCGGAAGCGGGCGCGATGCTTCGAACTGCAATGGCAGCAGTCGCAATGGCAGCGGCGGCAATGGAACCAATCGCCCGGGCTCCGAACGCAGCGCTTCCGACCGCAACGGCTCCGAGCGCGCCGGTTCCACGGCCGGTTCCACGGCCGGTTCCGGCAGCCCGGCCGACCCCAATGGTGCGCGCCGGCCCATCCTCGCGATCCGCTTCTTCGGGCGGGAAGGGGACGAGGTCTGGCAGCGGCTGACGGCGATGATCCAGTACTTCAACGGCGACAGCCCCGTGCGCGTCTACTTCCAGGACGGCA
The DNA here is from genome assembly GCA_964403755.1 of uncultured Oscillospiraceae bacterium. GTDB lineage: Bacteria > Bacillota > Clostridia > Saccharofermentanales > UBA5734 > JAXGXQ01. The sequence goes on along the minus strand of CAYOHO010000011.1, from coordinate 7,256 downwards.
GCGCCCGCGAGCTGCCGGCGCCGTACCGCGTCGAGGTCAGCAACGAAGTCCTGGCCCAATTTGCCCGCATCTATGGCAAGGAAAACCTGGCGCTGATATAGGCCGGCCTGACGAACCAGTACGCCTTCTGATACGGTTATAGACTTATCATATATACAAATAGTGTATATTTGTCTATAATTGAAATGGAAGGAGGAGTTCGTATGGATCAGCGCGTGATCAGTGACAATTTGCGTCGAATCCGCAAAGACAGGCACATGAGCCAGGAGCAGCTTGCTGTTTCGGCTGGCCTATCCAGGGTCGCCTATCGGAGTATAGAGGCCGGATCAAGCAAGCCCAAGGTTTCAACTTTGCAGAGCCTGGCTTCGGCCTTGGACGCGAAACTCACCGACCTGCTTGCGCCTCCCAGGATCTTGAAACACGTTCGCTTCCGCTCGCTGAAACGGATGAACAGCCGGGAAAGCATCCTGATTGATGTCGGCAAGTGGCTTGACGATTACAACTATCTCGAGGAATTGCTGGATGAAAGGGCCGAATACAAATTCGCGAACTTCCAGGAATTGCTTCCCATAGGCCAGAGCGGCACTCAACGGGCCAAGACTGCGGCTGCGCTGGCTCGGCGCATCATGGGGCTGAACAGCGATGACCCGATCAGGGACATTGCGGGATTAATTGAAGACCATGGAATCAAGCTGTATCCGATCAAACTTGTATCGAGCAGCTTCTTCGGACTGTCGGTTTCCGGATTCGATGGCGGACCGGCTATCATCGTCAATGTCTGGGATCGCATATCGGTGGAGCGCTGGATATTCAGTGCAGCCCATGAACTGGGCCATCTTCTGTTGCATCTTGAATCATATGACATTGACTCAATTCAGGAAGACGAAGCTCAGGAGAACGAGGCAAACATCTTTGCCGCCCAATTCCTGATGCCGGATGACTCGTTCGAATCGGAATGGCGGGCATCGGCTGGACTCAGCCTGGTTGACCGGGTGCTCAAGATCAAGAGCATCTTCAACGTCAGCTACAAGACTGTTCTCTATCGACTTTCGGATAACTTCGGTGGGGGCATCTGGAAGCGATTCAATGCAGCCTACGCCCGTCAGTACGGAAAGTCGCTCAATCATTTGGATGAACCAATGGCTCTGGATCCAGTTTGTTTTCATGGTGACCCGGAGGTTCTGAGGGCCAATGAGCCAGAGGCAATCTCACAGCGCCATTTTGTTGAGGACCGTTTGTCGCGCCTGGTACGGATGGCGATAGAAGCGGAAAGCATCTCGCTCAGCCGCGGCGCCGAGATGCTGGGTTTGGACATTGTCAGGATGCGAGAAATCGCGTCGACGTGGGTCTAGGCCAGTGGAGGGGGCAGGGAACCGATTTCTCATACTGGATGCAAACGTTCTAATTGACTTGATTCAGTGTGATAAACTGATTCTTCCGATTATCTCAATGTACGTTGGCCAGTTGATGGTAGCCTCAACCATCCTTGAAGAAATCAAAGGCTTTGAAGCGAGTGATTGCCTGAAACTTGGCATTCAAATGATTGAGCCAACCCTTGAGCAGGTCGCTGCTGCGGCGGAAAAACCGAGACCATTATCTTTCTATGACTGGCTGTGCCTGCAGTTGGCTGAACAGTATGGCTGGATTTGTGTTACGAATGACAAGGCCTTGCGCAGGCAGTGTACAGCCAATAACGTGCCAGTCATTTGGGAACTTGAGATGTTGTGCCTGGTGGTTGAAGCAGGCGGCCTGCCGGCTGAGGAATGCAAGATATTCATCCGTGAGATACAAAAGCACAACCCTTATTTCATAACCGATTTAGTTGTCGAGACTGCCTTCAGACGTTTAGACGGTAAATAAATGTTCAATTTTCAGGATGAGCCCCCGTGCATTTCGATGCATCTATAGAAAGGGGGCTTTGGCGCTGATATAATCTTAAGTGAACGCGTTTTGTGCGCCTGCATACCGGACTAGACAGCGAAGCGCGAAGGAGAAGGCAAGATGGATCAGCAGATTCCCACCATCCGCAATATCGGTGTCCTCACGAGCGGCGGCGACGCTCCCGGCATGAACGGTGTCATCCGTGCCGTCGTGCGCGCCGGCATCAACTCCGGCTTCCGGGTCTACGGCGTCCGCCGCGGCTATCACGGCCTCTGGCGCGGCGACTATGAAGAGCTGAACAGCCGCAGCGTTTCCGAGACGCTGCAGCGCGGCGGCACCTTCCTCATGACCGCCCGAAGCAAGACCTTCAACTCACCGGAAGGCGTCGCCAAGGCAGTCGAGATGTGCAAGATCTTCGATATCAACGTCGTGGTCGCGATCGGCGGCGACGGCACGTTCCGCGGTGCGCTCGACCTGGCCCGCGCCGGCATCCCCGTGATCGGCATCCCCGGCACGATTGACAACGACATCGGCTGCAGCGAATACACGATCGGCTACGACACGGCGATGAACACCGCCATGGAGATGATCGACAAGCTGCGCGACACCGCCTCCTCGCACGAGCGCTGCAGCGTCATCGAGGTCATGGGCCGCAAGGCCGGCTACATCGCCCTCAACGTCGGCATCGCCACCGGCGCCGAAGCCATCCTGATTCCGGAAGTGCCCTACGACTTCACCCGCGACGTCATCAAGGTCATCCTCGATGGCCGCAACCGCGGCAAGCGCCACTACATCATCGTCGTCGCCGAAGGCGCCGGCAGCGCCACCGAGATCGCGCAGAAAGTCGAAGCCGTCACCGGCATCGAGGCGCGGCCCACCATCCTCGGCCATGTCCAGCGCGGCGGCAGCCCCACCCTGCGTGACCGCCTGACCGGCAGCATCATGGGCAGCCAGGCCATCGACTGCATCAGGGAAGGCCGACTCAACCGCATCATCGCCGTCAAGCACGGCGAGGTCGTCGACATCGACATCGAGGAGGCCCTCAAGGAGACCAAGACCATCACCCCGGCCGAACTCGAGCGTGCCAAGCGGCTTTCGTTCTGAAGCGACCGCTTCCGACGGCAAGGCAGCCGGGACAGCCGAGTCACCCAAACCATACGAAGAATCATCGAAGCAAGCCCGATATCCAGGCAGGCGGCCAAGACTGGCCGCCTGCTTTTTTGTCCGGCGCGGCCGGGGTGCGGCCACCGTGGAACCAGATACGCCGGCCGTCGCAGCGAGGGCGGCGTTAGGCAACACATTTGCTTGCGTTCGCGACATGCCGCTTGCTATAATCTTCACATGAAGCTGAAGTTCGTGCTGAACGTCCCGAATGTCCTGACGCTGCTGCGGTTCCTGGCCATCCCAGTCCTGGCATACGCCATCTACGCCGGCGACCAGTACCGAATGGATGCCATGGTGCTGTTTCTTGCCATCTGGGTCACCGACCTGCTCGACGGCTGGATCGCGCGGCACTTCAACCAGATCACGGAATTCGGCAAGCTGTTCGATCCGCTGGTCGACAAGCTGTTTCAGTTCACGACTGCCGTCATGCTCTCCGTGGTCGGCAAGCTGCCCGTGTGGGTGCCCGCGTTCATCTTTGTCCGCGAGCTGTTCATGATCATCGGCGGCTTCGTGCTCCTGCACAACAGCGATATCGTCGTCCACGCCGAATGGTACGGCAAGCTGAGCACGGTGCTGTTCGTCGCCGCCTTCGCCGTGTTCATCGCCCTGCCGCCGGAACTGCAGAACGGCGCCCTGATCTTCAGCATTCCGATCGCCTGGTCGATCTATGCCTACGCCCGCTACTACCGGACGAACATCGCGCCCTGGCTGCGCGAGAAGCGGGCGCAGCGCGCCGCGCGCAAGGGCAATTCGTAGCCGGATCCGACCACCCGGCGAGGGCTGGCCGCGGCCGGCCCATCAGCCCGCAACCCGCTGGCCAGCCAGCAGCCCCATTCAACCGAACAATGCGACAGCCTGACACCCCGGCAGCCGACAATAGAAGGATTATCACCACATGAGCAGATTCGTCCTCGAAGCCACCACGACGCCCCGGCCGGAGCCGGATGCGCGTTCCCGCACCATTCTCGAATACGACAAGATCATCGCCGACCTCGCCCGCCACGCCCACAGCGCGCCGGGTCGCGAGCGCTGCCTCGAGCTGCTGCCCGCCTCCGACCTGGCCGAGGTCACCAGCCGCCAGACTGAGACGGACGATGCCGTCCACATCCTGCTCGAGCGCGGTTCGCTGCCCCTCAGCGGGATCAGCGACATCCGGTCCTCCGTGGCCCGTGCCGACGCCGGCGGCGTTCTCACCGCCGGTGAGCTGATGCGCGTCGGCTCGTTCCTGCGCGCCGTCAGCCGCCTCATCCGCTTTATCCCGATGGCCGGCCCGGGCGACCGGATCGTCTACAATCTCATCGCCCGTCTGCGCCCGCACGCCGCCCTCGAGCAGCGGCTTGACGCCGCCATCGCCGGCGAGGACGAGCTGCACGACAATGCCAGCCCGACCCTCGCCTCGCTGCGCCGCCGCATCCGCGACGCCCAGGGCGAGGTCAAGGAGAGCCTCAACCGCATCGTCCGCAACAACACGCGCGCCCTCCAGGACGCAATCGTCACCCTGCGCGGCGACCGTTACGTCGTGCCGGTCAAGTCAGAGTACCGGGGCGAGATCCCCGGCCTCGTCCACGACACCTCCTCGAGCGGCGCCACGCTGTTCATCGAGCCGATCGCCGTCGTCGAGCTCAACAACAAGATCCGCGAGCTGATGGGCCTCGAGCGCGAGGAGATCGAGCGCATCCTGGCCGAGCTCTCGGCTGCGGTCGGCGACGCCGCCAGCCTGCTGCAGGCCGACGCCGTGCTCATGGCCGAGATCGACTTCATCATGGCCAAGGGCGAACTGGCGCTGCGCATGAAGGCGATGCCGCCCCAGCTCAACGAGCGCGGCTACATCCGCCTGAAGGCGGCGCGCCACCCGCTCATCCCGGCCGACCGCGTCGTCCCGATCGACTTCGAGATCGGCTCGGCCTACCAGACGCTCGTCATCACCGGCCCCAACACCGGCGGCAAGACGGTTTCGCTCAAGACCTGCGGCCTGTTTGCGCTCATGGCCATGGCCGGCCTGCAGATCCCGGCCCACGAAGGCTCCGAGATCTCCGTGTTCGACGAGGTCCTGGCCGACATCGGCGACGAGCAGAGCATCGAGCAGGACCTCTCGACCTTCTCCTCGCACATGCGCCAGATCGTCCGCATCACCAGCTCCGTGCGCCCGCGCACCCTGGTTCTGGTCGACGAGCTCGGCTCCGGCACCGACCCCTCGGAGGGCGCGGCGCTGGCCATTGCCGTCCTCGACCACCTGCGCCGCAACGGCGCGATCACGGTCGCAACCACACATTACCGCGAGCTCAAGGGCTACGCCCTCAACACGCCCGGCGTCGAGAACGCCTGCTGCGAGTTCGACACGGTCACCCTGCGCCCGACCTACCGGCTCCTGATCGGCGTGCCCGGCGTCAGCAACGCCTTCGCCATCTCCAGCCGGCTCGGCCTCTCTCAGGAGATCATCGCCTCGGCCCGCGCCCTGATGAGCGAGGAGGGCATGCGCTTCGAGGAGCTTATCCGCAACGTCGAGAAGAGCCGCATCGAGGCCGAGCGCCTGAAGGAAGAGTCCCTGCGCCTCCACGCCGAGGCAAGCGAGGCGGCCGCCCGCGCCCGCGGCGAGGCCGCGCGCCTCGAGGAGAAGCGCAAGGCCCTGATCGCCGAGGCCCGCGAGGACGCGCGCGAGCGCTACCGCGAGGCCGAGGAGGAGGTCGAGGCCCTGATCAAGTCGATCCGGGGCGGCATCCAGGCCGCCGACGAGCGCGACCGCCTCAAGGAGGCCGAGACCATCCGCCAGAGCATCCGCTCCGGCCGCAACCGCGTCGAAGGCGAGATCGGCCGCGCCACCCTCGGTGCCGGCGCCGGCTTCGCCAAGGTCGCCAACCCCATACTCGGCGAGATCTACGAGGCGCCCAACCTCGGCTTCACCGGCAAGCTCGTCGAAGGACCGGACAAGAACGGCAACGTCATCCTCTCCAGCGGCCCGATGCGCGTCAGCGTCAAGGTCGACCAGCTCGCCCGCCCCGCCGGCCTGCCGATGGGCGTTGCCGGCGCCAAGAAGGGGAGGGGGTTCGGCGGACCCGGACAGGCCAAGGCCGCCGGCGGCCGCGGCGGCTCCCAGATTTCCATGGACCGCCATCTCCACGCCGGCACCGAGCTCATGCTACTCGGCCTCACCGTCGACGAGGCGCTGGAGAAGCTCGATAAGTTCATCGACGACTCCGTGCTGGCCGGCGTCGCCTCGCTCCGAATCGTCCACGGCAAGGGCACCGGCGCCCTCCGCAGCGCCGTCCAGCAGCGCCTCCGCACCGACAAGCGCGTCAAGTCCATCCGCCTCGGCGCCTACGGAGAAGGCGACAGCGGCGTGACCCTCGTGGAGCTCGCGTAGGGTGTCAGGCTCCTTTTGGGAAATTGCATCGGCCGCCTCTGAAGACCCCTGCTGCTGGCCTGTTTCACGCCTCAAACCGAGAAACTTCCCAAACGGTGCCTGGCACCGTTTGGGAAAAAAGTGGAAAAAGGCTGGCTATCACCTGGCGACGGGTGGTAGCCAGCCTTCATTGCGACCGCTCTTTCCCCTGTGATATCCTGATTCCAAGGCGATCAGTCCAGCCATGAGCCCGCCCGCTCCTGAACCGGCCGCCGCCCCATCATCATCTCCGGAGGATTCTGCCTTGGACAAGCGCATCAGCGTCATCTACTTCAGCCCCACCGGCACCACCCACCGCCTTGCGCGCGAAATCGCCGGCGGCATCGGCAGCATTGCCGCAACCTACGACCTCACACTGCCGGCCGGGCGCGAGCAGAACCACGGTCTGGCCTTCGGCCCCGACGACCTCGTCGTGTTCGGCGTGCCGGTCTACTCCGGCCGCGTGCCCCGCTTCCTGATCGAGCAGCTCCGCTCCTTCAGCGGCGACGACACCCTCGCCGTGTTCGTGGTCGTCTACGGCAACCGCGACTACGAAGACGCCCTGCGCGAGCTCCAGGACACCCTCGAGGACGTCGGCTTCATCGGCGTCGCCGCCGGCGCCTTCATCGGCGAGCATTCCTACACCCCGCTCGTCGCCGACGGCCGCCCGGACCGCGACGACCTGCTGGCCGCCATCAGCTTCGGACTCGCCATCAACGCCCGGCTCAACGACGCCTCGGAAGACATCGACCTGGCGCCGCTGCAGGTCAAGGGCAACCGCCCCTACATCGAGAAGCCGGCCATGCCGCCGTCCGCGCCGGAAACCAGCAGC
>CAYOHO010000010.1:0-16304 GCA_964403755.1 uncultured Oscillospiraceae bacterium | reverse complement strand
GGCCCTTTGTCAAGACCGTATCGGAGATGCGGTCCGGGTTCTCAAGGACGTCCTTGTGCGACAGGGCTGAGCCGATCGTGGTGACGATGCCCTCGCCGACTCGGGCGATGACCGTCTGCTCGCCGGCACCGCCGACCAGCCGGTCGATATTGGCCCTGACCGTGACCCGGGCCTTGGCCTTGAGCTCAATGCCGTCCTTGGCGATGGCGGCGATCAGCGGCGTTTCGATGACCCGCGGGTTGACGCTCATGCGCACTGCTTCGAGAACATCGCGGCCAGCCAGGTCGATAGCCGCCGCCCGCTCGAATTCAAGCGGGATTTCGGCGCGCTGGGCGGCAATCAGGGCGTTGACAACCTTGTCGACATCGCCGCCAGCCAGGTAGTGCGCTTCCAGCTGGTTGATGTTCAGGTCAAGTCCGGCTTTCGTTGCCTTGATCATCGGATTGATGATGCGGGAAGGGACGACACGGCGCAGGCGCATGCCGACGAGGTTGAGGATGCCGACCCGGACATTGGCGGCCGAGGCCGAGATCCAGAGCCCCAGCGGGACAAAGGTCAGGAAGATGGAGAGGAACGTGACGATGACGATGATGACGACGGCATAGAAAAGCAGTTCCTGTGGCAGCATGGTCAATCCTCCGTATGCTTGCATTCTCCGGCGCGACGATGCGATCGCCGGCATTCCCGGTCGCGACTTTGCAGTCACATGTTCATTCGGGCGCGACTTCTCTCCGACGCGGTCTATTGCGGTCTATTTCCGGAATTGCCGGTCGCCGCGGCCAGGCTCGGCGTCCGTGTCTGCGGCCGCCGTGACGACGATGCGCCGCCCTGCCGCCTGGATGACCTGGATGGTGGTGCCGCGCCGGATGAAGTCGCCCTGGGTGACGACATCGAGGCGCTGGCCGTCAATCTCGGCCACGCCAGCCGGGCGCAGGTCGCTCAGGGCGATACCGCTCAGGCCGACCAGACGGGAGCCGTCTTCGGTTGCGCGATAGCCCTGTTCACGGCTGTTCGATAGATGAAGGATGAGGTTGCGGGCGAGGCGGCCCTTGCGCGCCGAGCGCAGGAGCAGCAGCAGCATGATCGAGACGGCCAGAGCCAGCACCAGGATGAGTGCGAACGCTTCCAGCGGCGAGCCGGCGGTCAGCCCGATGCCGATCAGCAGCAGCACGATGCCGGTGCCGCCGGCCACGCCGAAGCCAGGCACGAACAGCTCGATGACCAGCAGGATGACACCGGCGATGAGGATCAGCGCCTCCAGGGGGTCGATCCGGTCCAGATAGCTGAAGAACCAGGCCGAATGCACGATCCCTTGCGAAAGAACAGAAGACAGGTCAGGCAGGTTCACGTCAACACCCCTTCGTTTAGCGGCTGCGGCGAAACGGATCGGTCGATGGCTTCATTATATCATTCCCTGCCCGACCGTGCCGACTGCGCCCGGATTCACCGCCGCAGACGATTTCGGGCATGGCATCAAGGCCGGGAGACTGAATTTTCCGCAGAGGCTCTTTACAGAAGACCGTCGGCCGTTTACTATATGCAAGACGACTATATACATGACGCATATAGCAGAATGGCCTGTGCGCATCTGCCGCGGCGAACCAGCGGCGATCGTGGCAGCCGTCAGATGCCAGCCGCCAGGAAGGAGGGGACGAGGATGACAGGAACAGCCGATTCCGGAAGCCCGCACGGACTGCCCCAGATGAACCGCTTCCTGGAGACCTGCCTGCTGCTGCTTCTGGCCGAGGGCAGCGCCCACGGCTATGCGCTGCTGGAGAAGCTGCCGCTCTTTGGCTTCGAGCCGGGTGAACTGAACGTCAGTACGCTTTACCGGACCCTGCGCAAGATGGAGACTGACGGTCAGGTCGTCTCCGAATGGGCTTCCGGCGACCTGGGCCCGCCGCGTCGGGTCTACAGCCTGACCGATGCCGGACGGGCCATGCTCTGCTGCCGCATCGACATGATCCGCGAACGGCGGCGGCGCCTGGAACGGCTGATCGCCGAATATGAAGACCGCTATCCCAACGATGGGCAGGGACCCTGCCCGGAAACGAGGCCAGAACGATGACCAACGCAGCCCTATACGCTGTCACTGCCCTGCTGCTGGCACTCTCCTTCTTCAAGGACCGGCAGAAAACGAAGAAAGCCCTGCGCAAGGCCTGGAAGGCATTTGAGAACATCCTGCCGCAGTTCCTCGGCATCATCATCCTGATCGGCATCACGCTGGCGGTCCTCAACCCGCAGGTGATCAGCCGCCTGATCGGCAGCTCCTCCGGCTGGTTCGGCGTCACCATGGCGGCCCTCGTCGGCGCGATCACGCTGGTGCCCGGCTTCATTGCCTTCCCGACCGCCGCGATGCTGCTCCAGGGCGGCGCCGGCTACATGCAGATCGCGGCCTTCATCTCCTCGCTGATGATGGTCGGCGTCGTCACGATGCCGCTGGAGGCCAAGTTCTTCGGCCGCAAGTCGACCGCCCTGCGCAACGTCCTGGCCTTCGGCTTCTCCTTCCTGGTTGCGCTGGTCATTGGAAAGGTCATGGGTGAACTGTGATGGCAGAGACAATGAACAACCCGAACAAGATGGACAAGGCCGGCCGGACGGGCATGCCTCCGGCCGCGCCGGCAGAAAAGCTCACCGCGGCGCAGAAGCTGCTCCGCCTGGCAAAACGCTACTGGTTCTTCCTTGCCACGCTGGCCGGCCTGGCCGTCATTGCACTGGTGGCCCCGCCGGTCGGCGTCCGGGCGACCGATACGATCCTCTCCAGCTTCAAGGAGATGCTCCAGATCATCCCGCCGGTCTTCGTGCTGCTCGGCCTTCTGGACGTCTGGGTGCCGCGCGAGACCATGATCCGCTACATGGGCGAGAAGTCCGGCGCCGTTGGCGCCCTGCTCGCCATCGTCCTTGGCTCGGCAGCGGCCGGCCCCCTCTACGGAGCCTTCCCGGTGGCCGTCGTGTTCATGAAAAAGGGCGCCCGGTTCTCCAACGTGCTGCTTTTCCTTGGCGCCTGGTCGACCACCAAGATCCCCATGCTGCTGTTCGAGCTGTCATCGATGGGCGTGACCTTTACCCTCGTGCGCCTCGCCTGCAGCATGGCCGGCATCTTTGCGATCGCCTTCATTGTCGAGCGCTCGCTGGGCCGCGAAGAGATCGCCCGGCTCTACGAGAAGGCCAGCCTTGCCGACTGAAGCAGGCACGTGGGAACGCATCGCCCGGCGTCTGATGCCTGCCGCATGAGAACTCATCGCCCGGCGCCAAGGCCCGCCAGAGATGGCCGGACGGCAGGCGGCTGGCGTATACTGGTCTCCATCAGGCCGGCGGCGGCGGCAGACAGACTTGCACGGACAGGATGAGGTGACAGAAATGGGCTTGATCGGGCACGTGACAACAGAAATGATCGCATATTATGCCGGCGACGTCCGGCGGATCAACCACTTCCTCAAGGTCTACGGCTTTGCCAGGGGCATCGGGGAGGAAGAGAACCTGGATGCGGCGACCCTCCGGACCCTCGAGATCGCGGCGCTGATGCATGACATCGGCATCAAGCTGAGTCTCGAGATCTATGGCAGTTCGGCCAGCAAGTACCAGGAGATCGAGGGGCCGCCGATCGCGCGCGAGATCCTCGGGCGCCTGGGCTGTGACGCGCCGACGATCGACCGGGTCTGCTGGCTGATCGCGCATCACCACACCTACAATCCGGTCGACGGGTCGGACCACCAGATCCTGATCGAGGCCGACTTCCTGGTGAATATCTTCGAGGGCAACCTGCACGGACCCGACGGCGTTTCGGTTCCGCGGCTGCGCGCGAACACCTTCAGGACCGCAGCCGGCATCCGCTACCTGGACTGCCTCTATGGCTCCGGGGAAGCAGCGGAATAAGGCCGCAGCGGGGCGGGTTTGGCCGCAGGCAGGCCGGACGTAAAACTCGCGTCCGGCCTGTTGAATTTATCGATATGCCGTGATACGATGGCGATGGTCACTCTTTCTCAGCCATACCCGTCTTCTCCAGCCATTCAATCGCTCCTGTGCTCCTGCCTCTGCCAGGTTCCCAATCTTGGTGCTTGAAAACCGAATATGATCAGGGACGCGATGATTGTCTGGCTGTAGATGGACGCTTGGCCAGACCGGAGCGAGCAGCGTAACCGGCCTTTTCCATGGCTGGTTTTTTTGCATTGAGAATCCCGCATCCATGTCGCTGTCGACCTGTCTTCCATTTGACAACCGCAAATCAGGAGGGGAATCCGATGAAACAATCCAAGCTGATTCTCTTGACCATCATCATCCTTCTGGTCCTGTCTGTACCGACCGCCGTTATGGCTGCACCGCTTCCCTTTGTCGACTGTACTGTATCCATCGTCAAATTGTTTGGCGGGTCAGGCAACGATGAATTCATGGACATCCAGAGGACTGAAAGTGATTTCATCATGGTCGGATATGCCAACTCCAAGGCAACGAATTTTGCGCCAGACATCATCAGCAATTGGGGCGGCGCCATCATGAAAGTGAACGCCTCCGGATCGGTTCTCTGGGGAAAGCTGATTGAAAACGCGGGAAATACCAATCAACTGTATAACTTCTCTGCAGTGGAGCCATTGTCTGATGGCTACATCGCAGTTGGCTCCATGTATAATCTGATGACCGCTGACCGGGTCGCCTTGGCGATGCGGTTCGGTCTGGACGGTACCTTGATCTGGCAAAAGACCTTTGGCAGTTCCGGCAACAACCAGTTCGTCGATATCTGCCCGTCTGGTGATGGGAATGTGATTGCAGCCGGCATCGGCTATCATTTTCCGAGGGCTGACTACGGCGGTACCCAGAACGGTCTGGTCATGAAGCTGGATGCTTCCGACGGCAGCATGCTCTGGCAGACCTCGGTCGGCGGAACGCTCGCCAGCACAGACGCGACCACGATCAATGCGGTTCAGCCAGTCAGCGGCGGCGGCTACATTGTCAGTGGCCAGACCCGGAACAATGATGGCGATTTCTCTGGTCCGGCTCTCAGCTACTCCCAGGCTTTCACGGCCAAGCTGGATATATCCGGCAATTGCCTGTGGACAAAGACGATCGGCGGCTCCGATAACGATGCGTTCGTCTCCATTATTGAACTGCCATCCGGCAATCTGATGGCGGTTGGTTCAACCCGCTCGGTTGACGGTGATTTCACCAGTGCAACATCCAGCTCAAACGTACCGGATGCCATCGCAGCCGTGCTCGATTCTTCAGGCGCCCTGATCCGCTATTTCCGCATTTCCGGCAACAGCACCGAGAGCTTCCGCAAGGTTGTCCGGACAACAGGCGGTGTGCTGGCATTTGGTGCAACCGAGTCGACAACCGGCGAGTTCACCGGGATCTCCAATGGCTATGGCGACGCGCTCGCCGCGAAAATTGATGAGACCAGCGGATTCATCTGGATCACCAATTTCGGCGGCACCGAGTATGACCAGTTCAACGCTGGCGTGTCCGTGGATGGCAATACCATTGTCGCAGTTGGCAAGACAAAGTCCGCGAACGGTGATCTTGCCGGCGTAACGAGTTTTGGCGGCGAGGATCTGCTGCTTGCGGCGTTCACGGTCGCCCCAACGGATACGACCGGGCCATCCATTTCACTGGTCCCGAGCACGACGGACCCGACCAGGAACGATGTGGTGATCACGGTGACGGCCAGCGACCCATCCGGCGTGGCCGAGATCACGCTCCCGGATGGATCCAAGTACACGTCCGGGTCGAGCACGGCCTACACCGTCAGTGCATCCGGCACCTACACATTCAAGGCCAAGGACAGCAAGGGCTACGAGACGACGGAGTCGATCACGATCTCAAACATCGACAAGGTGCCGCCGTCGATCACGCTCGGCAGTTATGACGGCACAACGCCGACCAAGAACGACATCACGGTGACGGCAACCTCGGCGGACGGCACGCTCAACTTCGCAAGCCATACCTTCTCGGCTAACGGCTTCTTCGACTTCGTCTCGACCGACGCGGCCGGCAACGTGACGACGCAGCGGGTCACGATCACCAACATCGACAAGACGCCGCCGGAAATCACGCTCGGCGCCTATGAGTCGGTACTGCCGGTCGACGGCAACATCACCGTGACCGCCACGACCAACGAGGGCACGCTCAACACCGCGAGCCACACCTTCACGGCCAACGGCTCCTTCGACTTCATCGCGACCGACGCGGCCGGCAATGTGACAACCGAGACGGTCACGATCACAAACATCCACAAGATCCCGAAGATCCTCTCGGTGACCGGGACGCAGAAGACGCTGGCGGCGGGCACGATCCAGCTGACGCTGACGGCGCAGATGCAGTGGTTCCCGGCCGGCTCGCCGGTGATCTTCGACCTGCTGGGTGCGGACAAGCTGCCCCTGGCGACGCCGGTGCATGGCACGGCCCTGACGGGTGATGACGGCAAGGCGATTCTTGTGATCGACCTGCCGGATGGCTTCATCCCGGGCTCGTACTTCATGGCGGCGGGCGTGGCCGAGTCGAACGCCTATTCGGCCGACAACCCGATTGTCATCCTCGAGCCGGTGATCCCGCAGACCGGCGAGTCGTCGAGTCCGACCTACATGGCGCTGGCGCTCCTGCTGGCGGCCGGCCTGCTCCTCGTGTCGCGGAAGCGCCTGGACCGCAACTGAAAATCCGTCGTTGGCCACCGGCGCAAGCATCATTCCGCCAGTCAAGCCAAACCCAATCAAGCCATAAGAAAAGGGACGATGCGCCGTCATCCGGCAGCACCGTCCCTTTCCCTTATTTTGTCGAAATCCTGTTGAAGCAAAAGCCCGTTCGATGATGCTTCGGCCTTACTCGCCGTAGATCTGCTTCTCGACGTCAGCGACCTTGTCCTTGGCGTTGCAGAGCCAGCCCTGGCGCCAGGGTTCGAGGTCCTGGGTGAACTCGGTGTTCATGAAGGCCTCGGCCATGCGGATGCCCATCCAGTCGGCGATCAGCCAGCCGCCCATGCAGAGCACGTTGGCGTCGTTGACGGCGCGGCACATCTTGGCGGAATAGACGCTCTCGCAGCAGGCGGCCGCGATGCCCTTATGCTTGTTGGCGACGATGGACATGCCCATGCCGGTGCCGCAGAACAGCATGCCGCGCTCGGCCTCTCCGGACTGCACCTTCTTGGCGACGAGCGGTGCGACGTCAAAAAACGGGTTCGGCTTGTCGAATTCCTGCGTGCCGACATCTTCGACCTCATGGCCCTGCTCGATCAGCCAGGCCTTGACGGCTTCCTTGAGGGTGAATCCGGACTTGTCGGAACCAATGGCGAGTTTCATGCTTTCTTCCTCCTGTCGATTCGGTGATGCTTTCAATTTCACTTGTTGAGTACCGGCTCGGAAGCGGCGGCGTCAGCGCATCGCGGTGTACATGTCCTGCAGCATCTCGTCGGTGATATGGACGGGGCTGTTGCGCATGTTGGGGTGCTGGCTGTCGCGGACCAGGGCGGCGAGGGCCTCGTCATCGAGCTGCAGGTCGCGCAGGTCGGTGCGGACGCCAAGGTCCTTCTTGAGGGAACGGATCGCCCCGGCCATGGCGGCGGGGTCGGTGAAGCCGCAGGCGGCGGCCATGGCGGCCATGCGGCCGCCGTCGTTCCGGGCGATGATTTCCAGGAAGACATCGAGCGTCAGGGCGCAGGCTTCGCCGTGCGGAATGCCATAGCGGTTGGTCAGGACAAACGAGCAGGCATGCGAAGGCCCGGTCTTGGGCAGGTTGAAGCCGAGACCGGCGAGCAGCGAGGCGAGGGCCATCTGCTCCTTGGCTTCGGGGTTGACCGGCGTCGCGCAGGCAGCGCGCAGATGGCGGAAGACGAGACGGGCGGCCTCGAGGCAGTAGATGTCGCAGATCGGCTGGTGGCCGCGGCTCTGGTAGGCCTCGATGGCGTGGGCCAGCACATCCAGGCCGGTGACGGCGGCAACGTACGGCGTCATCGACCAGGTCAGGGCCGGGTCGACGATGGCGGCAGCGGCGTAGAAGGACTGCGATGCGACCGGGGCCTTGAAGTGCTTTTCCTCATTGGTCAGCACGCTGACAGCGGTCACCTCGCTGCCGGTGCCGGCGGTCGAGGGGATCTGGATAATCGGCAGGCCGCCGGCCGGCAGGGCGACGCCCGTGCCATGGTACTGCGCAATCGACTCGGTGCGCGGGGCGATGGCCGCTGCCGCCTTGGCGCAGTCCATGCTGCTGCCGCCGCCGATGGCGACGACCAGGTCGGCCCCGGTCTGGCGGATCAGCCCGGCGCATTCATCGACGTTGACGACGGTCGGATTGGGCTTGACCTGGTCATAGACGGCGACGATGAGACCACCGGTGCGGGCGGTCAGCTCGGCGACGGTGCCGTTGGCGGCCATGGTGCGGCCGCAGACGAGCACGGCCTTGTGCCGGTCGAGCGCAGCGGCGATTTCGGGAAGGCGGAAGCGTTCATCGGTGCCGAAGTAGATCTGCACCGGCTGCTGATAAAACCAGTTCATGCGTGTCCCCCTGATGCTTTCCTGTTCATGGATGATTATCGGGCTGTCTCTCACGACATCTTATGCCCGTTCGGCGGCCGCGTCAAACGTGTCCCATGGCCGGCCGCTTCAGGCTGCCAAACGTGTCCTGTGGCCAGCCGCATCAGTCAGGCAGACGCGTCCCGTAGCCGGCCGCTTCAGGCCGGCAAGCGTCTTCCCGACGGTTGCAGCGGTCGAAGCCCGGATCCGGCGGCAGCCGGCGCAGCCGCCTTTCAGTAGCCAAGATCCTCGTCGATGAAGATGATTTCCGTGGCGAGGCGGTTGGGGGCCCGCTCGGTGATCAGAGTCGCGCGGCAGATGCGGTCGGGGCTGTCGCAGTCATAGCAGCGGTCGCCTCTGATGGCGCAGGGTGTCCTGGAACCCAGGCGCTGGGCGTTCTTCGGCGCAGCGACGTTTTTTGCCCGGTCGAGCGCCGCATGCAGGTCGGGCGCGATCTTGTTGCGGCCGACGATGAAGTAGACCTGGTCCGGCCCATACAGCGAGGCTGCCAGGCGGTTGCCGGTGCCGTCGATGTTGACGATCTCGCCAGTGCGGGAGACGGCGTTGGCGCTGGTGATGTAGACCTTGGCGCCGGTGGCGAGGCGGCGGATCTCCTCGCTGGGGGCATGGTGGTGCCAGAGCGTCGCGTTCCGTTCCGCCAGGGCCTCATAGAGGCCGAGCTGGCGGATGGTGAGGCTGCCGCCGAAGCCGATGGTGCGGCCCTTGAGCGTCTCGACCAGATAGGCACGCGTTTCCGCGCCGGTTGCGAAATGACGAACGCTAAATCCATGGCGCTCGAAATTCCGCATCATGACATGGTCGGCCTCGAGGCCGACTGTTTCGCCAGGCGGGGTTTCGACCGGTGTGACGGCGGGGTCATTGAGGGGTTCGGGACTCGACATGGTGGGTTCCTCCTTCTTCGGGCGGCCTGTTCTCAGGCAAATAGCGCGCCTTGTGGCGGGCGGCCTGTTCTCAGGCTGGCAGCATGGCTTCAGCGGCGGCCTGCTCCTGCAGGCTCAGCTGGGCGAGCCGTGTCTTGTACTTGGTCAGCAGGATGTGGAAGCCGGCGCAGCTCTGGGCCTCCAGCCAGCGTCCGCGGTAGCGCTGCAGCCAGAGGCGGCTGAAGCTCTCCAGCAAGGCCTCGATCTCCTCCAGCATATCATTCAGCAGGCCGCGCAGTGCCGGTGATTCGTAAAGCTCGTTGACGAGCAGGTAGATGTCGGCACCGTGCCGGACCAGGCGCAGGGTGAAAAGCGCCTCCTGCTTCACGGTCAGTGCGTCCGGGCAGTGCAGGTCGCTTCCCGCGAGCCGCGCCTCGAGGCCGTCGAGGAAGGCGCGCAGGCCGGCATAGTCATAATCCTCACTGACGCCGCTCATGCCGGGCCGCGTCTGCACGTTGCCGTAGGAGCCGGCCATGACCTGGGCCAGCTGGTTGTAGAGGCTGAGCTTGTAGCGGAAGTCCTCGCGGCTCTTCCAGTCGACGACCGGCGAGAGGGCCAGGAAGGTGAGGGTGCGGTTGGGGAAGATGACGCGCTCGAACTTGTAGTAGTTGCCGAGGTCCTCCCAGAAGCGGCCCATGACCCGGTGGCGGTCCAGGAAGACATGGCGGTCGAGGAAATCGGCGGCATCGCGGCTGCGGTTGCCCGCCAGGTTCCAGGAATAGGCGGCGCCGTAGGCAAAGCCGGGGTAGCTGACCGGCAGGCACTGCCAGTGGCCGGAATCGCCCCAGTCGGTGGTGATGATGCCGCGGGCGCCGTACTGGCGGCCCACCTCGGCGGCATTGCGGATGTTGGCCTTCATGTTGTCGGTGCGGCCGGCGATCGAGTTCCAGCTGCTGGTGCCCGGGCAGAGGATGAACGGGATCTGGTGTTCCTGCAGCTGCCGGGCGTGGGCTTCAAACGAGGCGTCGCCCTCGTAGAGCCAGTCGAGCACGGTGATGCCGGCCGGCAGGCGGCCGAGCAGCTCGGGATGGGCGAAGATGAAGTCGGCCCACATCAGGGGCTGCCTGCCCTGCGCCCGGACAATGTCGACCACCTTCTCAAGGAACTGCAGATAGACGCCGCCAACGCCCTCCGGCGGCATGCAGGCCTGGCTGCGGCCCTTGCCGAGCTCGAATGGCTCATCCATGTTGATGTTCACCAGCTTCGACTGGAAGTTGGGCAGCAGCTCGCTGAACAGGTGGCGGACGAGCGACAGCGAGCGGGGATCGCAGGGGTTGAGCGTCGTGACGTCGGGCGGCAGGCCGGGAACGATCGCCACCCCTTCCGGTGTCTCGGCCAGGCCGGCGAAGGCGGGCACGGCGAGCCAGGCTTCCATGTGGCCGAGGCAGTTCTGGTTTGGCACCAGGTCGATGAAGCGCCGGCGCGCATACTGGTCAAGCAATTGGATTTCGCGCGCGCTGATCGGCGAGGCATCGGGGAAGTAGTCGATGTAGTCCTCGTAGGCGAAGGCGGGGCCCTCCATGTAGAGCTCGAGGTGGTTGATTTTAAGACTGGCCAGCAGGTCGACCAGCGCGTAGAGCGTCTTCATCTGCGGCACCTTGCCGCGGCCGATGTCGAGCAGGATTCCGCGCAGCGGGAAATCGGGCCAGTCCTCGATGCGCATGGTCGGGATCTCAGGGCCATACTGGCAGAAGATCTGCTTCAGCGTCTTGAAGGCGTAGTATTCGCCGGCTGCATCGGCGTGGACGATGTGGACACCCGATTCGGAGATGGTGATCTGGTAGCCCTCCGGCCGCAGCTGGTCATTGCGGACCAGGCGCAGCGTCTGCTCAGCCGTGTCGTCTGCGGCTCCGCTCCGGCGCGGCGAAAGCGGCATGCCGTCGTCCGGACTGCTGCCGCGGCATTCCATCAGTTCGCGGCGCCATTCCTCGGCGGTTTCGTCGCTGACGGCTCCGGCCGCCTCAGCAACTTCAAGCCCGAAGGCGCGGCTGGGGTGGAAGGAACCGCCCGTCAGCCCGAGCCTCTGGGGGTAGGGAAAGATGTTTGGCATGGCTGCACGCATCGCGCTCTCCTTTGCCCAAACGTTCCTGTGCCCATTCTGGCAAAGCCCTGCCGTGAATTCAAGCACACCGGCTGGCGTCATGCCGGAGGGTTCCTGGCTTGCCGGTCCGAGCCGGCCGCATCACGCCGGCCCGGGCCGGCCGCCTCATGCAGCCCGGCCGTCGGCCGCCTCGTGCAGCCCGGCCGTCGGCGCAGGCGAAAAGGGCCCGACCATGACGGCCGGACCCTTTTCCAGGCTTGTGTTCACGTTCGGTGCACCCGTTCTGGTTCCGGGAGGTACCGATTCGGGTGCGATTGTTCCGGGGGCGTTTCAGGAGGCGGTGCGGCGCTGCTTCGAGACCACGAGCGAGACGGCGAGCATGGCAGCCATGAAGCCCAGCTGGATCAGCATGGCCTGCACGATGGTCGGGGTCAGGCCGGCCGCCGAGGCGGTCAGGGAGCCGAGCTCGTTGTTGGCGCGGATGTACCAGTAGGTCGGGGTGAAGCGGGCGATCGCCGTCACGGTGCTGCCGAGCAGCTCCTGGGGCACGAACACGCCGCTGACGAAGCTGCTTCCGAGGGCGAGCACGTTGACGATGGCGTGCTGGGCGTTGTTGCCGCGCACGAACAGGCTGACGAGATAGGAGAGGCTGAGGCAGGCGGTGGTGAAGATCAGGGCATTGAGCGCCATCAGGACCATCGCGTGTCCCTCGCTGCCGACACGGCCGACGATGAGGCTCATCACGCTGAGCAGCGCCCAGACCGTGAGCCCGAAGAGGACGTGGCCGAGCAGGAGCTGGCCGTTCATCTGCGTCAGGGTCACCGGCGAGCTGGTGTTGCGGCGGAACAGGTCCTGCTGGTTGAAGGTCAGCATGATGGTGGAGACACCGAGGAAAATGATCGCCAGCATCGAGTAGGAGAGGAAGTTGAAGAAGTAGGTCACCATGCTCGGTCCGGCGGGAGCGCCCGAGACCAGGCTGACACGGCTTTCGCTGGCGAGGTCGGCACGGACGAGGCTGTCGATCCGGGCGGCATCGGGCTGGGGCTTCACCAGGGCATAGCGGCTGGCGGCGGCGAGATAGCGCTCGACGAGGCGATCGATGTAGACGGCACTGGTCGCGTCCGGCACGCTTGTCTTCTCGACCGTGACGGTCGGACTGCCCTGGAGCAGGCCGGCGGAGAAGCCGGCCGGGATGCGCACGACATACTCGATCTCACGGAAGAACAGGGCGTCCTGGAGCGCTTCGGCGGTCTTCGGCAGCGTGGTCACCAGCTGGGCGGAATCGCCGAGATAGCGGGTCAGGCCTTCGGCGATGGCGCCGCCGGCGTCTTCGTTGATGACGGCGATGCGCGGCCGGCTGGCTGTGAAGTCGCCCGAGGGGCTCTTGGGGTAGAGGGCGGTCAGCAGGACGACCATGGCCATGAAGACGACGAGGTAGATGGCCATGACCGGAAGCTTGCGGCGGATGACCTTGATGTAGGCCTTAAAGACTGGCATAGCGCTGCCTCCTCAGTTTCAGGGCGACAAAGGTGCCGCAGGCGGCGATGAAGACGAGCATGACGAGGATATTGCTCCAGTAGCGCGTGTGGGTGTCGAAGTAGTAGAGGGCGTAGAAGGAGTCGCCGATCAGGTTGGCCGGATTGATCCAGGCCATCGCCGGCAGGTTCTTGATGGTGATGTACTTCATCTCGGCGTTGTTGAGGCCGGCGAACATCGAGCAGAGCATCGTGAAGCCGATCAGGATGCCGGTCTTGGCGCCCTCGCTGACATGGACCGCGGCGCCGATGACGGCACCCATGGCCAGGCCGAGCACGCTGCCGACGAAGGCGGCCAGCACGATGCGGCCGAGGTCCTGGCCGAAGCCGATGTGCAGCCCGAACTGGAGATAGGCGAGCAGGATGAGGATCGAGCTGAAGTGGATGACCATCTTGGCGGCGGACGAGGCCAGGATCAGCTTGAGACGGGAAACCGGCGAGATGACGATGCGAACGGCCTGCCCGGACTGGTCGGCCTGCACCTCCATGACCTCCTTCATGCCCCAGAAGCCGCCATAGAGGCAGGTCATCGCGATCAGGGCGTAGAAGTAGACCAGGATCGTGTTCGGGTTGGCCTGGCTGAGCGGCCGGCTGGTGAGCCACTCGCGGGTGGCGGTCTGCTGCAGGGCGGCCAGGTCGACCGCCGGATCGAGCGTCAGGATGCTGCGCCAGTTGGCGGCGGTCTGCATGTATTCGTCGGCGAAGACCTTGATGATCGAGGGCGCAAGGCCAATCTGGGTGACCGTCACGTCGAGCGCCGTCACGGGCAGGCGTGTCAGCGCGCCCGGCTGGCCGGACTGGCCGGACTGCCCGGCTTGCCCGGACTGGGCCGTCGGCGCGGACTGCCCGGACTGGGCATCCGGCGCGGCGGTCACGCTGCGGGCCGTGAGCACGCCGGTGACCTTGTTCTCGCGCAGGGCGGCGAGCGCTTCGTTCTCAGGCAGAACCCGGAGGCTGAAGAGGGCACTGTCACCGGCCGAGACTTCCTGCATCACGGTGCGGAGCGAGCTGTCGGCCTGCCAGGCGGCGTTGTCGACGACGGCGATCGGGATGCGGCTGAAGGCTTCCGTCTGGTTCAGGTTGGCGAAGGCCATGCCGAACAGGGTGGCGAGGATCAGCGGGAAGGCGAGGGTCCAGAAGACCAGCGCCCGGTCGCGCAGATCGGCCTTGAGGCTATAGCGGAAAACGTGCCAGAACATGTCGTCCTCCTCCTCAGTCGCGCAGCTGCTTGCCGGTGATTTCCAGGAACACGTCGTTCAGGGTCGGCAGTTCGCAGAGCACACGCCCGTAGACCAGGTTCCGGGCCTGCAGGAGGTCGAGGACCGGGGTCAGGTTGTGCTGGCGGCGTTCCGACTGGATCACGACATGGCCGTCGTCGCATTCGACCGACAGGACATGCGGCAGGGCGGCAATCTGATCGGCCAGCCCGGCCGGCGCATCCGGCAGCTCGACTGTGATCTTCTCGCCGGTCCGGATCATGTCCTTGAGCTGCTCGGCGGTGCCCTGGGCAATGACCTTGCCCCTGTCCATGATGGCGATGCGCGAGCAGATCTGCTCGACCTCCTCCATGTAGTGCGAGGTGTAGATGACGGTTGCGCCCTGGCGGTTGAGCTCGAGGATGCCCTCGAGGATGCGGTTGCGGCTCTGCGGGTCGACCGCCACGGTGGGTTCGTCGAGGAAGATCAGCTTCGGCTTGTGGGCGATGCCGCAGGCGATGTTGAGCCGGCGCAGCAGACCGCCGCTGAGCTTCTTCGGCAGGAAGCGGGTGAAGTCCTCGAGCCCGACAAAGGCGATGGCCTCGTCGACCAGCTCCTGGCGGCGCTTGCGGTCACTCACATAGAGGCCGCAGAAGTAGTCGATGTTCTCGCGCACGGTCAGCTCCTCGAAGACGGCGACGTTCTGCATCACGAGGCCGATGTCGCGCTTCAGGGCGTAGGCGTCCGGGGTCATCGGGCGGCCGAACAGCTCGACGGTGCCCTTGCTGTACTTGAGCAATGCCAGCATGCAGTTGATGGCGGTCGTCTTGCCGGAGCCGTTGGGGCCAAGCAGGCCGAAGACTTCGCCTTCCTGGACATGCAGGTCGAAGTGGTCGAGGGCGATCAGGTCGCCGTAGCGTTTCACGAGGCTGTTGATGTCAACGATCATGGTGGATCCCTCCTTGTCATGGCTCCAGTATGGCAGAGGCCGACCCGCCCCTGAAGTGAGGATGCTCCCGACTGCATGTGACAGATGTCACGACTTTCGGCCGCGGCCGGGCGTTCTGTCATGGCCTGGCCGCCGGGCGTCCCGTCATGGCCTGGCCGCCGGGCGTTCCGTCATGGCCTGGCCGTGAGCGTTCGCTTATGGCCGCCGACGGACGCTCTATCATGGCCGCCGCCGGCCGCTCTGCCATGGCCTGGCCGTGAGCGGCTCCATGGGCGGCTCGATTGTCCGGCTCCGTCCGCCGTGATACCATGAAGACGGCGCCTGCGGCGCGGAGGGAGGAGACGATGTCCGGACTGACCGAAAAGCTGGCCGACAAGCTGGTCTTCCTCTTCATTGCCCTGGCGGTCTACCTGCAGCTGAACACCGCCGCCTCGGCCGTTGTCTTCATCTTCGTCGCCGTGATCGCAAGCGCGCTGGCCAGCTACCTTGACCGGCCGCCGCTTCCGGCCGCCATTGCCCTGCTGTTCATCGGCCTCTGCCTGCCGTATCCGCCGCTCTGCTTCTTCCTGCCGCTCATTGCCCTCGACCTCTATGCCTCGCCCTGGCCCTGGCTGGCCGCCGTGCCGGCAATCCCGCTGGTGACCCACGCCGACCGCCTCGGGCTCTCGACAACCCTGGGCCTGGCGCTGCTGATCCTGCTGGCCGGCTATATCCAGCGCCGCTCCGCCAGCCTTGCCAGCCTGCGCCGCCATGCCTACGAGCTGCGCGACGCCGCCCAGGAGTCAGCCCTGCGCGAAGTCCGCCAGCGCGAGGTGCTGCAGGAGAAGCAGGACACCGAGGTCCGCCTGGCCACCCTGCGCGAGCGCAACCGCATTGCCCGCGAAATCCACGACCATGTCGGCCACCAGCTCGCCAGCGCCATCCTGCAGCTGGGGGCGCTCATGGCCGTCTGCCGCGACGCGGCGTTCAAGCCGGCGCTCGACCAGCTCAAGTCGACGCTGAGCGACAGCATGGAGCAGATCCGCAGCAGCGTCCACGACCTGCATGACCAGTCGGTCGACCTTGAGGCCGAGGTGCGCCGGCTGGCCAATGACTTCCAGTTCTGCCCGCTCCGGCTTGACTATGACATCTCGGGGCAGCCGGAGGC
>CAYOHO010000009.1:7854-16554 GCA_964403755.1 uncultured Oscillospiraceae bacterium | reverse complement strand
CATCGGCCGGGGTGGCCAGCAGGGTCTGGGGCAGGCCGATCTCGTTGTTGAGGTTGGCGCGCGTCTGGTGCACCTTGAGGCGGCCGGCGAGGCAGGCCGCAACGACGCCGCGGGTCGATGTCTTGCCGACGCTGCCGGTGATGGCGATGACCGGCGCCGTGAGCGTGCGCCGGTAGAGGGCGGCGCAGCCCTGGTAGATGGCGAGCGGGTTCTCGGCGAGGAGAACAGCCAGCGGCTGGCCGTCGGCCGTAAGCGGCTGCGGCGGCAGGCTTTCCGGCCAGTGGCGGCAGACCACACCGGCGGCGCCGCGCTCGATCGCCGTGGCGATGAAGGCGTGGCCGTCGAAGTTGGCGCCGCTGAGGGCGACGAACAGGTCGCCCGGCTGCAGGGTGCGGGTGTCGGTGGAGACGCCGGTGAACGTGCGGCCGGCCAGTTCCGGCGGGGTGCTGGCGTCGGCGGTCCGCAGGGCGGCCGGCAGGTTCTCCAGGATCTCGGTCAGTGTCAATCTGGCCATGGTTCAGGTCTCCGCGCGGGCGGCTGGTTCTCCCGAGGTGCCCGCTTCAGCAGAGGCGGCCGGTTCTCCGGAGGCGCCCGCTTCCCCGCCGGTCTGGCGGGCATGGCGCGCGGCCAGCAGCTCGGCGGCCGTCTCGGCGTCATCGAAGTGGATCGTGCGGTCGGCAAAGATCTGGTAGTTCTCGTGGCCCTTGCCGGCGATGACGAGGATGTCGCCGGGCTCGGCAAGGTCGATGGCGTGGCCGATGGCGGTGCGGCGGTCGGGCACGACCTCGTAGCGGCCGCCGGTCGGCGTGATGCCGGTGATGATGTCGTCGATGATCTTGAGCGGATCCTCGGTGCGCGGATTGTCCGAGGTGATGATGGTGAGGTCGGCGAGGCGGCCTGCCGCCTCCCCCATCTCGAAGCGGCGGGAGCGCGCCCGGTCGCCGCCGTTGCCGAAGAGCACGATCAGGCGGCCGCGGACATACTCGCGCAGGGTGTCGAGCAGGTTCTCGAGGCTGGCGGCGTTGTGGGCGTAGTCGACGATCACCTGGAAGTCGCTGCCGGTCGGCACGGGCTGGACCCGGCCGGGCACCGTGATGGTGGCGAGGCCGGCCTGGACGGCTTCGAAGGGGACGCCCATCAGGCCGGCGCAGGTGATGGCCGCGAGAGCGTTGTAGACGTTGAAGCGGCCGGGCATGCCGACGAAGACACTGCCCTGGTAGAACGGGCTTTCGAGGCGGAAGCGGGTGCCGATGCGGCTGGACTCGACGACGTTTTCGAGGTCGAGGGCCCGGACGTCGCTCTCCGGCGAGAATCCAAAGGTGGTGACCGGTCCGGTGGCGGCGGCGCGGACCTTCCCGTAGACGTCGATGTCGCGGTTGATGACGGCGCGCTCGCAGCGCGAGAAGAGCAGCAGCTTGGCGGCGAGGTACTCGTCCATGCTGGCGTGCTCGTGCGGGCCGATGTGGTCGTTGTAGAGGTTGGTGAAGACGCCGATCCGGTACTCGCAGCCGTAGACGCGGTCGAGCATCAGGCCCTGCGAGGAGACTTCCATGACGCAGCTGTCGATCCGATTGTCGGCCATCTCGTCCAGCAGCGCCTGCAGGTCGTAGGACTCCGGCGTCGTGCGCGAGGCGTAGGTGATGCGGTCGCCCATGATGTTGGCGATCGTGCCGATGAGGCCGGTGCAGCGGCCGGCGGCCATGAGGATGGCGCGGGTCATGTAGGTGGCGGTCGTCTTGCCCTTGGTGCCGGTGATGCCGACGAGGTCGAGCCGGCCGGAGGGGTGGCCGAAGAAGCGGTCGGAGACGTGGGCCAGGCCGCGGCGCGTGTCGGGGACAACGGCCCAGACGGCGGCATCCGCCAGCTCGGGGGTTTCATGCTCGGCCAGGATGGCGGAGACGCCCTGGCTGATCGCCTGGGCGATGTATTTGTGGCCGTCGGTGACGAAGCCGGTGATGCAGATGAAGAGGGAGCCGCGGCGCGCCTTGCGCGAGTCGTAGACGATGTTGTCGATATCGATGGAGAGGTCCCCGTGGCTGGCCTGCAGCGCAAGACCTTCCAGCAGTGCATTCAGTTGCATGCACGGTTCCTTTCTGTTCATGGCGGCCGGGTTCGGCCGCCAGCCGGGGCAGGTATGGTTCAGCACATCAGGATATTGTAGAGGAATCGGTGGTTCAATTCAAGTTTGCGCCCGCTGTGCCGTCCGGGCGACCGCCTCGATTCCGCTGCGTCCGGGCGTCCTGACCGCCGTTCAGCGGGCGGGCGCCGGGGTGGGCTTCGGTGTCGTGGCCGGAGCCTTGGTTGTCGTCTGGGTCTTGGTCGTGGCCGGTGTCTTGGTCGTCGCGGTGGTGCTGGTGGCCGGGCTGTCGGGGAGCTCCTCGACCGGCGGCTCGAAGCGGACCTTGATGATGCTGCCGCGGCGCAGGCGGCCGGCGTTGGCATCGGTCTTCCCCGTCGTGGCGCTGCCGGCGGTTCCGGTCGGGGTGGTGCCGGTGGCGGCGCCGCCGAGCGGGTTCTCGGGCGCCTCGAAGGTCGGCTGCGGATCCTGGGAGACGACGACACCCAGGCAGCTGCCGTCGAAGGTGATGTTGAGGCCGCTTTCGGCTGCCGCGCGCAGCGCCTCATTGATGTTCTTGCCGCTGAAGTCGGGCACCGCTACGTAGGCCGGCTGCGGGCTGGCCTGCGGGTAGAGGACGATGACGCCCTTCTTGTGCAGCTGGGTGTTGGCATCCGGGAACTGGCTGCGCACCATCGTGGCGTCGCTCATCGAGGCATCGCCGGCTTCGACCGTGAAGCCCTTGGCGGCCAGCTGGCGGCGGGCGTCGCCGAAGCTCATCCCGGTGACGGCGGGCACGGCGATCTTCTTGTTCAGGCTCGAGATGTCCTGGTCGGAGTACTCGCGCACGGTGCCCATGTACTCGAGCGTCCGGTTGACGATGAGGCCGACGGTGCGGGCGGCGCCGGTCGAGGTCATCTTCTTGTCGCGCGGCTTGTTCAGCACGACCAGGACGACGAGCTCGGGGTTGTCGGCCGGGGCGATGCCGCCGAAGGAGATGGTGTGGTCGCCGTTGTCGTCGGTCGCGGTGCTGCTCTTGCCGGCGATGCGGTAGCCTTCGGTATAGGCGGCGGAGCCGGTGCCGTAGAGCACGACGCCCTCCATGAGCTTGAGCACGCGGGCTGTGCTGGCGGCGGAGACGACCTTGCGGACCGACTCGGCGGGGTAGTCCTTGATGATGTTGCCCTGCTCATCGGTGATGGCCTTCACCACCTGCGGCTTCACCAGGGTGCCGCCATTGGCCAGGGCGCAGTAGGCCGTCGCCAGCTGGATCGGCGTGACCGTCGACGATTCGCCGTAGGAAAGGGTCGCCAGGTCGATCTGGGTCGGCGCCTTGTGGAGGATGCCGGAGCCCTCGCCGGGCAGGTCGATGCCGGTCGTGCCATAGAAGCCATAGGCCCGGATGTAGTCATAGTACTTGCTGACGCCGGTGCGCAGGGCGAGCTGGGCGAAGACCGGGTTGCAGGAGCGGTAGAAGCCGGTCTGCATCGTCTCGGTGCCATGGCCGGTGCGCGACGAGCAGGAGATCGTCCAGCCGCTGACCTTCATGGGCGCGTCGCTGAAGAGCTCCTCCTCCCGGGTCAGGCCTTCCTCGAAGGCGATCGAGGCCGTCAGGGCTTTAAAGCAGGAACCGGGCTCGTACGTGTCGGAGATGGCCCGGTTGCGCCAGATCTCCTTCGACAGGTATTCGATCGTCTCCTTCTTGCTGGTGTCCCAGGTCTTGGGATCCTTGCCGGCCGGCACGGCGGTCGGGTTGCGCAGGTCGAACCAGGGGTAGGAGGCCATGGCGAGCACGGCGCCGGTGTAGGGATTCATGACAATGGCTTCGCCGCCGGCCGTGATGTCATAGACCTTGATCGCGTTCTCGAGCTCCTCCTGGACGATCTTCTGGATGTTGCTGTCCAGGTTGAGGACCACGTTGCTGCCATTCTGGGCCCGCAGGCTGGTGGGCACGGAGAAGGGCAGGACGCCGCGGCTGTAGTTGTCGGTTTCGGTATAGGTGTAGCCGGGCTGGCCGGTGAGGATGTCATTGTAGGAGAGCTCGATGCCAAGCTGGCCGATCAGGTTGCTCTGGGCGCCGGCGCTGGCGCTGTCGAACTTGGTGTAGCCGACCACCTGGGGCGCGAGCGTGCTGTTGGTGTAGAACCGGCGCGGCTCGGAGTCGACGCGCACGCCGCCGATGCTGTGCTCGTTGCGGTAGGCCTTGAGCGCCTCGTTCTCATCCTTGGTGGCTTCCTTCTTGAGCTGGACGTAGGATGCCTTCTCGTCAGCGAACGCCGCCTTCACCTCGGCCAGCGGCAGGTTGAGGCAGCGGGCGAACTCGGCCATGATCGTATCCTTGGAGAGGTTCTCGGAGATCGAGCGCACGTCCTTGGGTGTGATGCCGATGCGGTAGACGTAGGTCGTGCCGGCAAGCTCGATGCCGTTGCGGTCAACAATGCGGCCGCGGGTCGGCTGCTCGGTGACCTTCTTGTAGTGCTGGCCGGCCGCCAGCTCGGCATTCTCGGCATAGGCCAGGACCTGGATCTGGTAGAGCTGGTTCACGAGCAGGGCGCCGAAGACCAGGAGGCCGAGCGCTATGAACAGAATGCCGCCCCGAGTGCTTCTCTTTCGGCGGGGCGGCTTCCTGACTCGCTGCTGATTCAGTTTCTGGCGCCGGCGGTCGCGCTGGATGCGCTCATCAAGGGCGGAACGGCCGCCGGTACCGTCATCGGACTGTCTCATGTTCGCTTGCTCCCCTTATGGTCACTTGCTGGCTTTCCGGTATCATCGCACCACAGGCCGTCCGCTTCAAGGGGCATTACTTGCTGCCTTTGACATCCAGTGTCTTGAAAAAGCCTTCGAGATTGAAGAGCAGGCCCATGAAGGCCGACTCGTCGCTGGACGATGCCCGGACCTGGTCATTGAAGACAACACGGTCGGTATTGGGGATGACGACCGGGACGATCTGGCTGCGGGCGGGAACCTGGAGGCCGAGGCGCTGGACCGCCGCGGTGCGGATCTGTCCCAGTTCGGTGCGCACGGCCAGGGTTTCGCTGATCTGGCTGCTGGATTCGTTGAGGCGCTTGATCTGGCGCTCGATGGACAGGTTGCCGAAGTTGTCCTGGAGGATGCGCGACTGGCGCCAGACCATGACACCGAAGATGCCGGAGACGGCGACAACGGTGACCAGGATGAGGGCGAGGTCGCGGATGCGGCGCACGGTGAGCTCGCGCCGGATCTGGCGCTTGCGTTCGTCGACCATGCTGATCGGCTGGCGGACGGGATCGGCGGCGATGCGAACCGTCTGGATGACGGGACGGGACGGCTGGGCGGCCGAAACCCGTTGCGGTGCGCCGCGGCCTTCGGCAGCCTTCCGGGAACGGCTGTTCCGGGTCTCCGGGTCATATTTCAAGGCAAGGTTGCCGCGAAGGCCACCATTGGGCTGTTGCATTGGCCATTTCCTCCTCGTTCCAGGACAGATTTGCATCCTGACATCGTATTGTTACGACATTGTTACGTGCAGATTTCAGGTTGTGCAAATCACGGGCAGTGTCTGGTTCAAGCCTCGTCGCGGTTCAGCTCGAGGGTCCGGAGCCGGGCACTGCGCGACCGTGGGTTGCGGCGGGCCTCCTCCGGACTGGCGATGGTTCCCTTGCGGAAGACCGAACGGCCAATCGGCTTGCGGCCACACTGGCAGACCGGAAAGTCACGCGGGCAGATACAGGGGTTCTCGTAGCGCCGGAAGGCCTCCTTGACCAGGCGGTCCTCCAGCGAGTGGAAGGTAATGATACAGAGGCGTCCGCCGGGGACCAGCAGGCCGGGGGCGCGTTCCAGCAGCTGCTCGACCGAGGCGAGCTCGCTGTTGACTTCGATGCGGATGGCCTGGAAGGTTCGTCGGGCGGGGTGCTGCGGCTCCTTGAGGCTGCGCGACGGCATGGCGGCCTTGACGATCTCCGCCAGCTGCGTGGTCGTGCGGATCGGGGCCTGCGCCCGGCGCTGCACGATGGCCCGGCTGATCAGTCCGGCGTGGCGCTCCTCGCCGTAGTCGCGCAGGATGCGGGCCAGCTCGGCCTCGGGATAGCCGTTGACGACCATCTCCGCGGTCAGCAGGGCGCTGCGGTCCATGCGCATGTCGAGGGGACCCTCGCTGCTGTATCCGAAGCCGCGCTCAGCCTGGTCGAGTTGCGGCGAGGAGACGCCGAGGTCGGCCAGGATGCCGTCTACCTTGTCAATGTTCAGGTCAGCCAGAACCTGGTCGATGTCGGCAAAGTCGCTGTGAACCAGGGTGTACGTTCCCTGGCCCGGGACCTGCGCCAGGCGCTGTCCCGCGGCGGCCAACGCCGCCTCGTCCTTGTCGAGGCCGATCAGGCGGCCGCCCTCGCCGAGCCGGGCGAGGATTGCCGAGGAGTGGCCGCCGCCGCCGAGCGTGCAGTCGACATAGATGCCGTCCGGGCGGATCTCGAGCTGCTCGATGCAGGCATCCAGCAGAACTGGCTCATGGCTGAAGGCGGAGTCGGAACCGGCTGCCGCGGCCATGGGTCAGAGCCCCCGCACGTCGAAGCGGCTGAGGTCGACATCGGAGAGCGGGCCCTCCGCGGCCTTCTGCGCATCGAAATGCTTCTTCGAGCAGATTTCGATCTTGTCGTAGAGGTCGATAAAGCAGATCTCCTCGCCAGGCAGGACCCCGATGTGGGACCAGAGCTCCATGCTGACGGTGATGCGGCCCTGGGCGTCCAGTTCGCAGGCCATCGCCTCGCCAATGATGGCGCGGCGCAGCCGGCGCACGGCCGGATCGGTGCCGGAGAGCTGCTCGAGCTGCCGCCGGATCTCGGCGAAGCGCTCGGGTGTATAGCCGGACAGGTAGCCATCATCGATGTTCAGGGTGACCACAAGCGTCCGGCCGACCTCGTCACGCAGACGAGCCGGCACAAACACGCGGCCTTTGGCATCGATTGTATGGGTATATCTGGCCATTCCGCTCCCTTGTCTGGCCGCAGGCGATTTTTTCACCCACGATCAGCCACAATAATAATACTTTAACCCATAATTCACCACTAACTGGCATTGTACACGCTCCATCGCCTGAATTCAATCCGATCCTTTTTGCGCCGGGGACTTGTAACGCGAACGTAACAATATTGCGATCATATTGAAAGGCATCTGCAACAGGTATTGCACGGATGGCCGCAAAATCAGGCTTTTTCACCAAATGCAGGCCAACGGAAGCGGCCTGGCGACATGAAAAAAGCCGGATCAAAGATCCGGCCGGTATCGGAACGATTGTTTCGTTTTCATTTCCCGCCGCACGGTGCCGGCGGTATGGCCAGTCTAGTCGACCCGGGCCATGTTCCGCTCCATGGAGATGCTCATGATGACGCCCAGCATAAAGTAATTGACCACCATGGCCGTGCCGCCGAGGCTGACAAAGGGCAGCGGGATGCCGGTGATCGGCAGCAGGCCGATGCACATGCCGAGGTTTTCGATGAAGTGGAAGGCCAGGGCCGCGGTCAGCGCGACGATCATGTAGGAGGCGGCCGGCTGACGTTCATGGATGCGCGACGAGATGTAGAGGCAGCGGGCCAGGAAGAAGAACGTCAGGGCGATCAGGGCCGTCGTGCCGATGAAGCCCATATGCTCCGAGACGGCAGCGAAGATGAAGTCGGCCTCCTTGACCGGCACGTGGACCGGGTCCGGCAGGCTGCTGCCGGTGAGGCCGCCGGCCGCGATGGCGAGCTGCGACTGCAGCAGGTTGTAGGAGGCCGCCGGATCGTGGCCGGGATAGAGGAAGGTCAGGATGCGGTCCTTCTGGTAGGCACTGAAGTAGAAGGTCCAGACAAGCGGCACGAGGATGACGACACCGGAGATGCCGATGAGGATGTAGCGCCAGCGCAGCCCCCAGACAAACAGCATGCAGACGAACATGAAGACAATGACCATGGAGGTGCCGAAGTCGGGCTGCTTCATGATCAGGAGCAGCGGCGGCGCGTAGACCGCGGCCAGCAGCACGGCGCCCTGCCACTTGTTGATCCGGCCGGTGTCCATGCGCTCGAAGAGGACGGCCGACACCATCGCCAGGGCGATCTTGGTCAGCTCCGATGGCTGGAAGCTGCCGATGACCGGCAGCTTGATCCAGCTCTTCGCGCCCCAGCGGGCCGCCGCCTCGGCATCGCCCTTGACGAGCACGAAAACCAGCAGCACCAGGCTGACGCCGTAGACGGCATAGCCGACCAGGCGCAGGGTCGGAACCTCGATCAGGCAAAGGAAAAGGGCCAGCACGATGCCGAAGAGCACCGCGCCGACCTGCTTGTAGAAGTTGATGGGATAGTCCTTGAACCCGTCGGACAGGACCTTGTTGAGCACGTAAAGGCCGATCAGGGAGATGGACAGCACCGGCACCAGCAGATAGTAGTCCATCGCCCCGAAGAAGGTGTCGCGCTTGAGCTGTTGCACGCCGAGGCGTTCCATAGGGGACTCAACTTTCTTTTTGTGGCGCCGTGTTCGGAGACAGGAGCAGTGGCTGGATCGGATGGCGCCCCGGTGAGCGCCGGCAGCGCCAAACGGAGGGCGTCTGTTGGGCGCCGTCAGCGCCTAGCGGAGGGCGCCTGTTGGGCGCCGGCAGCGCTTAGCGGTCGCCAGCGTCCTCGCTGGCGGACTCGTCGCTG
>CAYOHO010000009.1:0-7754 GCA_964403755.1 uncultured Oscillospiraceae bacterium | reverse complement strand
TCGTCGCTGGACGCATCGCTGGCGGCATCGTCGCTGGAGTCGTCGTTGGCGGATTCCGGGGATTCAATCGAGTCCGCGGCTTCGCCCGTGCCGGCGGCAGCATCGGCCCGCCGAGCCTCGGCGGCGGCGGCAATCTCGGCATCGTCACGGAAGTAGTCGGCTCCGGCATCGCCAGTGATGTTGAAGTCGAGGCTGCCCGTGTCGTCGGCGGGCGCCGGCAGCGGGTGGCGATTGGTGTACTGGCGGATGACGATGAGGCCCAGCAGGCCGCCAACCACCATGACCGCCGAGAGGACCATCGAGACCCGGATTTCGGTGCCCTGGATGTAGAGAGCGTCGGTGCGGATGCTCTCGACGAAAAAGCGGACCAGGCCGTAGCCGATGAGGTAGCTCATGACCGTCGTGTAGGGACGGCGGCTGCGCGAGCGGATGACCAGGAGCAGCGCGAAGAGGATGACGTTGGCCAGGAACTCATAGAAGAAGGTCGGGTGCACCGGCTTGCTCGGGTCGATGCCGGGCATGTTGACCAGGGTGAGATAGCGGGTGGTCTCGCTGCTGATCATGCCCCAGGGCAGGGTCGTGTTGTTGCCGAAGGCTTCCTGGTTGAAGAAGTTGCCCCAGCGTCCGATCGCCTGGCCGAGCGGCAGGTAGACGATCAGGAAGTCAGCCAGGTAGGCGAACGGGATCTTCTTGATGCGGGTCACGACCCAGGCCGCGAGCACGCCGCCGATGACGCCGCCGTAGAAGGCCAGGCCGCCGGCGCGGGTGTCGAAGATCAGCTTCCAGTCGTTGGCATAGACCGGCCATTCGAAGACGACGTAGTAGAGCCGGGCCATGATGATCGAGGTCGGGATGATGGCGATGTAGACGTCAAGCACGTCGTCGGCATTGAGGCGATGGTTGCGCGACTGGCGCAGCGACAGGTAGAGGCAGAGCATGATCGCGCTGGCGATGAGCAGCCCGTACCAGTAGATGGGGATGTTCGCGACCGTGAATGCGACGCGGCTGATTCTCAGGTCTTCAATGCCAAGTCCCGGAAAGTTGACATAGTAGGTGGTCGTGTCAGTCATGTTCGTCTTGACCTCCAAGTGGCTTGAGTATGGTCAAACTGTAGCTTTCCGGGCGGCCGATGAACGAAAACGACTCGCGCAGGTCAGCAAGTTCAATCTTATCATAGATTGACGGATAATCGAACAGGTCGACCGGATAGAGATTGCAGCGGGCCTGGAGCATGCCGCTGTGGTCGATGGAATCGAATGCCCGCAGGAAGTCGCCGGCGGCGGCCCGCTTCTGGATGCTGAACAGGTGCTCGTCAAGGCCGGCATTCCACTGCTCGACCAGGCGCTCGATCAGGCGGCAGCCGGCTTCCTCCGGCTGGTCCGATTCGCCGCCGGCGACCGCGAAGGCGAAGTCGGCCTCGCAGGTGTACTGGACGTCGAAGGAGTCATGGATCAGGCCGGCATTGAGCAGCTCCTCGTGGATCGGCGAGGCCTCGGACAGCAGCGTGTCGAAGACCAGGCGCCCGGCTCGCTGGCGGCCGGCTAGCTCCAGTCCGGCCAGGCGGCGGCTGCCGCCCGGGAAGGGGTCCTTGATCCCGACCAGGAACGAGGGTGTGGCCACGTCCATCTCGCGCTCATGGCGGGTGCAGGCCGGCAGCGGCGGTTCGGCGACCGGCTCGGCCACGGGCAGGGCAACGCCTTCCGCCGGCAGCATCGGCACGAGCATGCGCAGGATCGATTCCTCGTCCACGTCGCCGGCAATCGTCAGCGACAGCGACGAGGGATGGTAGTAGTGGTCGATGATGGCGCGCAGGTCGGATTCCTGGATCGCACTCACCGACTCGGCCGTGCCGCCGACATCGATGCGCACCGGATGCTCGGCATACAGCTGCTCGAGCAGGTCGGAGAAGATGCGGCTGTCCGGATCGTCCTCGTACATGTCAAGCTCAGCAATGATGACCGGCCGCTCGGCCTCGATGCGGGCCGGGCTGATGTCGGGCTTGAGGATGGCGCCGAGATAGCGCGCCAGCGGCTCCTCGACGGCACCGGTGGTCGAGAAGTAGTAGAGCGTGTGGGTATGCGAGGTGTAGGCATTGGCGCTGGCGCCGAGCCGCGCCAGGCCGCCGAGCAGGCCGCCGTCATCGTCGCGCGAGAAGATGCAGTGCTCGAGGAAATGCGCCGATCCGGCCGGGACGGCGATCGTCCGGCCGCCGGCGCTGAATGCGGCATGGACCGAGCCGAAGGGCACGGTGATGCCGGCGAAGCGGCGCGAAAAGCGCGGCCGCGGCAGGATCTTGACAAGGAAGCCGCTGCGGTGGCGCCAGGTGTGGAGGACATGCCCGGTGAGCGGGTCCTGGGCCTCGGAGCGGAAGAAATGATCAGCGATCTGGATGGGCTGGTCGGTATGGTTCACGGCCAAGCGGTTCTCCTTTCAGGTCTTTCCCGGTTCCGGCGTCAGTCGGCGGTCGCGGCCGGCGTCAGTCGGCGGTCGCGGCCGGGTCCTCTTCCCGTTCAGCGGCAGCAGCCGGCCTGGGCGCAGCGGCCGCGGGCGCGGTGAGCACGTAGCTGGTGCGCAGCTGCAGGCGGCCGGCCAGGTCCGAAATCATCTCCGGCGTCACGCAGGCCAGGAGCGAGAGGCTGTCCGCCATGCTGAGGTCGCGTCCGATGGCGCGGGCGAGCGACATCTGCTGCATGAGGCGGGAAAGGTCGTCGCCGCGCGAACGGATGCTGTGCTCGATCATGGTGCGGGCGCTTTCAAAGACACGGTTATCGTACTGGCCATCGCGGATGCGCGCCACCTGGGCCATCATGGCGGTCTTCGCCTCGGCGACCTGCTCGGGCTTGACGCCGGCCATCAGCACGGCGGCCGAGAGGTAGCGGAGGGGCAGCGAGTAGACGCTGTAGGCCAGGCCCAGCTTTTCGCGCACGGTCTCGAACAGCAGCGAGTGGACATCGCCGCCCAGCACGCTGTTGAGCATCGCGGTGGTGAAGCCGCTGAGCGAGCAGTATGGCGGCATGCCGTCGAAGAACAGGACAATGCGGGCCTGCTCGACGTCGCGGGTCTCGGTGACCTCATGCCCGGCGCCGGCAGCGAACGGGGTCGGCCACTGGGCTGGAATCAGCTCGAGGCGGGCTGGTGCGTCAGGCAGCCGGTCCATCAGTCCGATTACGTGCTCCAGGGTGGCAGCATCGATGTCGCCGCCAAGGTCGACGTTCAGCTCAGCCGTTTCCAGCAGTTCGCGGTAGGCGGTCTGAAGGTCGGCATCGCTGACAGCCATGACATCCTCGGCACGGCCGTTGGCCGGCAGGCCGTGGGCCTTCTCGCCGCAGAACACCTCCATGCCGCGGTCGAGCGCGTACTGGGAGCGGTCATTCTCGCGGGCGCGGATTTCCATGAGCAGATTCTGGCGCTCGGTGGCGACGGTCCGCTCATCGAAGCGGCCGTCCGGACCGCGCAGCGGGTCGAGGAGGATCTCGAAGAGCAGGCTGACGGTGTCGCGGAACGGCGAGGTGCCGTCGCTCCAGCGCATGAGGCCGTCTGCCATCAGCATGGCCTGCATGATGTCGCCCTGACGCTCGATGTGGTGGTCGAGGGAGGAGCCATACTGGGCGTCCAGTTCCAGGGCGAGCGACTTGCGGTCGGGCAGGCGCCGGCAGCCGGCGGTGAGGACGCGCAGCAGCAGGGCGATGCGGGCGTTGCGGCTGGCCTCCATGGGCAGGCGGAAGGAGATCTCGGCCCCGGCCTGGACGAAGCGGCGGGTGCGCAGGACGCTGAGGGCGGCCTGGCGCCGTCGCAGCGCCACATAGGGCTTTTCGGCATCGCGGTGCCAGGCGCGCGCGTCCTCCAGGTCCTGGTGGATGCGGCTGCTCATCTCGAGCACCGAGTCGAACTTGTACTCCGGGCGCATGCGCTCGAGGAAATGCACCTCGATGACGCTGCCATAGAGCTGGATGTCGACGTCGAGCAGGCAGGTCTCGATCAGCGGCTGCTGGTCGCCGAAATGGACAGTAGGGCGCACGCCGATATTGGTCACCGACTCGAAGGTGCGGCCGTCGACGGTCGTGCGGGTGGCATAGACGCCGTAGGCGGGGCAGACGAGTCCGGCTGGCATAGTGATGTTGGCCGTCGGGAAGCCGAGCGTGCGGCCAAGGCCCTTGCCATACTGGACGGTTCCGCTGATGCTGAACGGACGCCCGAGCATGCTTGATGCCAGCGGCAGGTCGCCGGCATCGACCGCGCGGCGGATCGCGGTGCTCGACACCCGCTGCCCATAGAGCTCGATTTCGGGGACGACGAAGACCTGGATGCCCTTGCGGTCGGCCCAGGCCTGGAGCATGTTGACATCGCCGCGGGCGCCGCGGCCAAAGCGGTAGTCCGGCCCGACCACGACCAGGCTTGTGCCAAGCGTCCGGTCCAGGACCGAATCGAGGAACTCCTCCGGCTCGATCGCGGCATAGGCGGCGTCAAAATGCTGCAGGCAGACCTCGTCGACCCCGCAGCCATGCAGCAGGGCGAGCCGGTCATCGAGTGTCGAGATGTAGTCTGAGAACGGTTCGCCCTGGTGCAGGACGACGCCGGGATGCTCGGCAAAGGTGTAGATCGACGGGCGGCAGCCGATGCGCCGGCACTCATGCACCAGCGTCTGGATGAGCTCGCGGTGGCCGATGTGGACACCGTCGAAGAATCCGAGGCCGATGCCCCGGGGTGTGGATTCAATATGCTTAAGGTCATTCGCGATAATCTTCAAGATCGGCAAACATCCTTTCTGCAGCCAGCAGGCGCTGGCCTCCTTCAGTTGCGGTGACACGGCCGAGGCCGGCAAAGCCGGCGGGGCCGAAGACAGTGACGAGTCGGGCATCCGCAGGGGCGGCGGTGTCGGCGGGGGTGGAGGTGTCGGCGGGGGCGGCGCTGTCGGCGGGGGCAGCGCTGTCGGCGGGGGCCGGGGCGATCGGTTCCACCGCCTCCGGCGGCAGGGTGATGAGCTGGCCCTGGAGCAGGCGGCGGGTCTGTCCCGCGTCGAGGCTCATTCGGTCAAAGCCGGCAAAGGCCCGCTCGACCGGCAGGAGCGGCAGCGGGGTGCGGGCGTCGAGGGCGGCGATCAGCGTCTCCCAGCTGCAGGCCTCGGCCAGCGTGAACGGCCCGGTCTGCAGGCGGGTCAGCGCCTCGGCGTGGGCCAGCAGGCCGGTGGCGCGGCCGACCTCTTCCGCCAGCGAGCGGATATAGGTTCCCTTGGCGCAGTGGATGCGGGCATCGGCATATAATCCGTCGGCGTCGCGGACCACGGCCAGCGGCTCCGCGGCATGGACGGTGACCGGACGGCTGCGGCGCTCGACGGCCTGCCCGGATCGGGCGTAGGCGTAGAGCGGCTGGCCGTCCACCTTGATGGCGGAATAGAGCGGCGGCAGAAGCTCGCGGATTTCGGTCAGGCCGCGGATCGCGGCGAGGACCGGTGCAAAGTCCTCGGCCGCGAGGCGGTCGAGGGTATCGGCATCCAGCGGCCGCTCCGCGGTCGTGGTGCCGGTATGGTCCATGGTATCGGTCTCGCGGCCGAAGCGGATGCGGACCTGATAGGTCTTGTCGTAGGCGTCCATGTAGGCGACGGCGCGGGTGGCACGGCCGACCACAATCGGCAGCAGACCGTCGGCGAAAGGGTCGAGCGTGCCGCAATGGCCGACCCGGCGCAGGCCATAGAGGCGCCGCACCTTGGAGACGACAAGGAAGGAGGTGATGCCGGCGGGCTTGTTGACCAGCAGGATGCCGCCCGGGACCGGGTCGCGCTCCGTCATGGCACCGCCGCGGCCGCCAGCGTGGCGGCTGCCTCGCGCAGGATGAGACCGGCAGCCTCGTCGAGCGACAGGCCGGTGAAGGTCAGGCCGGCGGCCCGGGGGTGACCGCCGCCGTTGAAGCGGCTGGCGAAGTCGGCAGCATTGAAGTGCTCGCTGCTGCGGATGTTGACGCGGACGAGCCCGCCCGGCAGCTCGCGCAGCAGGAAGGCCACGCGCACGCCCTCGGCGCTGCGCAGCTGGCCGACCAGCCCGTCGAGGTCCTCATCGGCGGCGCCGACCTGCTGCATCAGCCCGGCCGGAACCTGGCCGATGGCGATACGGCCGTCGAGCTCGAAGCGGGCGCCGGAAAGGACAGCGCCGGCCAGGCGCAGGCGGGCCTGGCTGGTGCGGCTGAACATCATGTAGGCAATCCGCACCAGGTCAACCTTCTGCTCCATCAGGCTGGCGGCGATGCGGAAGGTCTGGGCGGTGGTGTTGGAAAAGGCGAAACTGCCTGTGTCGGAAACGATTGCCGCCATCAGGCAGGTGGCGATCGGCCGGTCGATCAGCTCCGTCTCGGTCAGCTGCTCGAGCAGGACGATCAGTTCCTGGATCAGCTCGCCGGTGGCTGCGGCCGTGGTCTCGATCAGGCGCAGGCCGGACGTGGGTCCGGCCGAGGCATGGTGGTCGATGGCGGCCATGCGCGGCGCCTGCTCGGCCAGCGGCTGGCGGCGGCCGGTGCGGGGCGCGTCGGCGCAGTCGACCAGGAAGGCCAGCTTCTGGCGGCTGGCCAGGGCGGCGTGGCGGTCTTCACTGAAGACCTCGACCTGCTCGATGGCGGGCAGGAAGGTGAGCTTGTCCTGCGGCGCCTCGTCGGCCAGGACCAGGCTGCAGACGCCCAGCTTTGCCAGCGCGAGAAACAGCGCCTGGGCGGACCCAAGCGCGTCTCCATCAGCACTGACATGCGGGTAGATGACAACCAGCTGGTCTTCACGGTCCGCGTAGGTCAGCAGCAGTTCAGCCAGGCTGCGGAGGCCGTCACGCATCGGGATCCTCCGAGATCCCGTCGTCCGAATTGCCGGTGACGGTCTCGTCGAGGGTCTCGTCCGTGTCGTCGGCCTTCCCGCCGGGGGCCGCAGCCGCGGGGCGGGCGTTGGCCTCGTCAATCAGCTGCGACAGGCGGATGCCGCGGGCAATCGATTCATCCATGACAAAGTGGAGCTCCGGCGCGACCCGCAGGCGGATCCGGCGCACCAGCTCACGGCGGATGAAGCCGGAGGCGCTGCGCAGTGCGGCCAGCGCATCCTTCTTCTGCTGCTCGTCGCCAAAGACACTGATATAGACATGAGCGTGGGAGAGGTCGCGCGAGGCGCGCACCTCGACCACCGAGACCATGGCGGGCAGGCGGGGATCCTTGATGCCTGTCCGCAGGATCTCGGCGATGACGGTGCGGATCTCGTCGCCGACCCGATCAGATCGCTGCACGATTGATCAGCTCCTTTCGACTTCCTTCATTTCGAACGCCTCGATGACGTCGCCTTCCTTGATGTCGTTGAACCGTTCAATGCTCAGGCCGCATTCGTAGCCGGTGGCCACTTCGCGGACGTCGTCCTTGAACCGCTTGAGGGAGGAAAGCTTGCCCTCGTGGATGACGATGCCGTCGCGCACGATGCGGATGTCCGTGTTGCGCACGATCTTGCCGTCGGTGACATAGCAGCCGCCGATCGTGCCGACGCCGCTGGCCTTGAAGGTCTGGCGGACTTCGGCGTGACCGAGGATGCTCTCCTTGAACTTCGGGGCCAGCATGCCCTTCATGGCGGCCTGGATGTCCTCGATGGCGTTGTAGATGATGCGGTACATGCGCACATCGACGCCAATCTCGGTTGCCAGGTCGGCCACGTTGGCGGCCGGGCGGACGTTGAAGCCGATGATGATCGCGTTCGACACCTCGGCCAGGCGGATATCGGTCTCGGTGATCGCGCCGACGCC
>CAYOHO010000008.1:0-16651 GCA_964403755.1 uncultured Oscillospiraceae bacterium | reverse complement strand
TTTCGAGCCGGCTGTCCGCAGTGGATGCAGAAGGGCTGGGCGAATCGGTTCAAAAAAAAAGGAAAGCCGATTGGCCTTCCTTTTTCGTTCACATCTACCTTCCGGTCAGCCGGCCGAGATGGACTGGGTCGGGCAGACCGACTCGCAGGCGCCGCAATCGATGCAGACGTCCGGATCGATGTTGTACTGGCTGTCGCCGGCAGAAATGGCGCCGGTCGGGCATTCGCTTTCGCAAGCGCCGCAAGAGATGCAAGTATCGGAAATCTTATATGCCATGGTAGACACCCCCTTATCGGAACGATTTTATCACGGTCTCTCCGAACGGGCAAGACCTTGAAAGTCTGACTCGCCGGTCCGAATTTTCAGATAGTGGTTTCAGCTTCAGCAGGACCTTCGGATGGCTGCGGCGGAACGGCCGGCATCCGGGCCGGCTCCGGCCGGCTCTCGGCGCTGCGCCCCTCGCTTCGGGATTCGCCGCGTGCTTCTTCACCGCGATTGTCATTGCCGCGGCCACCGCGGTTATCACCACCGCCGCGATTCTCACTGCGGCCTTCACCGCCGCGATTCTCACTGCGGCCTTCGCCGCCGCGGTTCTCGCCGCGACCTTCGCCGCCTCTGCGGCCGTCACGTCCACCCTGGCGGCGTCCGCCATCCGGGCTGTTCTGGCCTTGCTGGCCGCTCCGGCTGGCATCACTGCCCGGCTGGTTCTGCTGGCGTCCGCCCTGGCCCTGACCGCCACGGTTCTGGCCGCCCTGGCCGCCCTGGCCCTGACTGCCGCCCTGGCCGCCGCGGTTCTGGTTTCCCTGACCGCCCTGGCTGCCACCCTGGACGCCACCCTGGTTGCCGCCCTGGCCGCTCTGCCCCTGACTCCCGCCCTGGCCGCCGCGATTCTGGCTTCCCTGGCCGCCGCCCGGGCCGCCCCGGCCGGGACCGCCCGGCTGACCGCCCCGACAGCCGCCCGGCGGGCACTTCTTGCCCGGCTTGCCACCGGTGATCTCGAGATCGGTGGCGGGCATCAGGACGAGATCGGGCTCGTCAAGGTTGTCCAGGCGAATCATGGCAGTTTCCTTGAGCAGGTTGACCGACTCGACCATGCCCGGGCCGCGCGGCGTCATCACGATATGGCCGGGACGCGGCAGGCGGGCATGCGCATCCTCGTAGGCCTCCTGCTCGTACTTCAGGCAGCACATCAGGCGGCCG
Organism: uncultured Oscillospiraceae bacterium; assembly: GCA_964403755.1. Classification (GTDB taxonomy): domain Bacteria; phylum Bacillota; class Clostridia; order Saccharofermentanales; family UBA5734; genus JAXGXQ01. Next base: position 15,451 of record CAYOHO010000008.1, on the reverse strand, counting down.
CAGCAGCCGGAGATCTTGGCCGGATTCATCGAGAGGCTCTGCTCCTTGGCCATCTTGATCGAGACCGGCACGAAGTCGTTGAGGAACGAGCAGCAGCACAGCTCGCGGCCGCAGATGCCAAGGCCGCCAATCATGCGGGCCTCATCGCGCACGCCGATCTGGCGAAGCTCGATGCGGATGCGGAAGATCGACGCCAGGTCCTTGACCAGCTCGCGGAAGTCAACCCGGCCGTCAGCCGTGAAGTAGAAGATGATCTTGCGGTTGTCGAATGTGTACTCGACGTCAACCAGGTGCATGTCGAGGCCGCGTGCCGCGATCTTGTCGGCGCAGACGCGGAACGCCTCCTTCTCCCGGATGCGGTTCTCCTCGTAGCGAGCGAGGTCCTCCGGGGTGGCGATGCGCAGGATGCCCTTGAGCGGCGCGGCGACCTGCTCCTCGGCGATGTCCATGATCTCCTCGGCGACGATGCCGAACTCGATCCCCTGGACCGTTTCGACGATCACGGAATCCCCGATGTGAAGGACATACTCGCCGGGATCGAAATGGTAGGACTTGCCGTTCCCGTGGAAACGGACGCTGACAACTCTAGGCATGGATAAGCTCCCTTCGCAGAACGATCAGCAGCTGACAGATGCTGATCTCGAATGACACATTGAATGACAGGGCCTTGCGCGTCTGGTGGATGGCCTCGTCGGCGGCCGCCAGTTTCAGGGTCCGGTCCGCCGGCGGATGCGAGCCCTTTCTGGGACCGGCCCGAAGGTCGGCGGCGAACCGGTCGGCGAAGTCGCGGTTGACAATGGCTTCAGCCGAACGGGTGGCATGCAGGACGAGTTCGTCGCGGATAAAGCTCTCGAGCAGGGCCAGCATGTCGTCCACATGCGCCCGGTTGGACTCGAAGAACGCGTAGCCATCCGTCAGCAGGTCGGCATGGCTCGCCCGTGGCAGCGAAAAGTAGAAATCGGCCGTCTCGCCGCGCAGCGGGGCAAACCAGTCCTCGGACAGGAGATCAAGCGCGGCGCCGGGGATGCCCGCTGCATAGCGTGCGTAGAAGCGCAGCTGTTCGGGCGAAAGGGTCTCGCCGCCAGGCGCCCGCCGGATGATTCCGGCGATGTCCTCCTCGCCGAGGCGAGCCGGGGCAAGCGGGACGACGCGCGAGCGCACGGTGGGCAGCAGGCGCTCCCGGCCGGTTGCAACCAGCAGGAAGACCGCATAGGGCGGCGGTTCCTCAAGCGTCTTGAGCAGGGCATTCTGGCCTTGCTCATTGAGGTCGTCGGCCATGATCAGATAGACCTTGCGGCCGGACATCTGGGGCTTCATGGCGACATCGGCGGAAACGGCGCGGCGGACCCGCTCGACCTTGATCACCTTGTCCTTCCCTTCTGTCGCCAGGGCAATGTAGTCGGGATGCACGCCATGGTCGAAATGGCGGCAGGAATCACAGCGGTCGCAGCTGCCGGCGGCAGTGGCATTGGGACAGAGCAGGGCCTTGGCAAAGGCGCGCGCCAGAAGGTGGCGGCCGGAGCCGGTCGGGCCGAGGAACGCGTAGGCGTGCCCGGGCGCGCCGCAGACGGCGTTCCCGAGACGGGCGATGAGTTCCTGCTGGCCAACGATTCCGGTAAAGGACATGTTACATCTTTTCGAAGTGCTCGACGTTCACCACGAAGACGGTCGCGCCGCCCACCGTGACTTCCACCGGGTACGGAATATACGATCCGCCCATGGAAGACGGGGTGACGTTGGTGTTGATCGCGGCCTTGCGGCTGCTGGAGTATTTGCGGACGATGCCGAGGACCGCATCCTGCTGGGCCTCCTCGACCACCATCATCAGGGTGGTGTTGCCGGAACGGAGGAATCCGCCCGACGAGTTCAGCCGGGTCACCCGGTAGCCGGCACGGTTGAGCTCGGCCATGAGCCGCGGGCTGTCCTCATCGTGGACAATCGCAAAGATGAGTTTCATACGCCAAAGCCCTCCTTTATGATGGCCATGATCTGGGCGTGCAGCTCATCCTTTGGCGGCAGGGACGAAAGGATGCGGACACGCTCCGGTTCGCGGGCGGCAATGGCCAGGTAGCCGCTGCGGGTGCGTTCCATGAAGGCCAGGCCGGCGCCGTCCATGCGGTCGGTCTCGGCCCGCTTGCCGACGCGCCGGGCTGCCTCGCCGGTCTCGACATCGAGCAGGATGGTCAGGTCAGGCCGGCATCTGCCGACGGCGAACGCATTCAGCCGTTCGATCAGCTCGAGGTCCATGCCGCGGCCGTATCCCTGGTAGGCGACCGTCGAGTCCATGAAGCGGTCGCTCAGGACAATCGTTCCGGCGGCCAGGGCGGGCTCGATCACGTCACGGACCAGCTGGGCACGTGCGGCTTCAAAGAGCAGCAGTTCCGCCTCCGCCGTCATACCGTCATTCTTGCGGGACAGGAGAATCTGGCGGATCGACTCCCCGATGGCGGTTCCACCCGGTTCACGCAGCTGCAGGACGGTATGCCCCAGGTTCTCCAGTGCCGTGCGCAGACGCTCGACATGGGTTGACTTGCCGGAGCCATCGATGCCTTCGATGGTGACGAATATGCCGCGGCCCGGGGCTTCCTGGCCATGACGTTCTGCGGATGTGTTCTCATTATACAACATTCTTTCGCCTCAGGGAAACGCTTGCAGGATCCGCCGGCATCAGGGCCGCAGCCGGCAGTCGGATGGTTGCTGTACAGGCGGAGCCCGCCGCAGCGGCCGCGGCCGGCGCTGGACCGGCCATCCGCGCCGCCCCGTCGGGAGGGCCGGATATCAGCCGATGACGCGAATGCCGGGATTTTCACTTTCCCGGACAATCCCGTGCATGCCGAATCCATTTTCCAACAGAACCCGCAACAATGCAAGCCGTTCGCTCTCGAGCCGCTCGCCCGGCCAGACGATCGGGATGCCCGGCGGATAGGGGATGATGGCATCGGCGGCAATATCGCCGGCTGCGTCGTCCATGGCCTTCCGGCGGACCGCGAGGCCATTCAGCAGCGGTGACACCGGCCGCACGATATCATCGGACCGGGCGGCGGCATCAGGCTTGACAGCGACACAGGGCTGGGCAGCATCGGGCCAGGCGTTGCTGGAAAGCTGCGCGGCTGCCTTCGGCGGCGTCTGCAGCATCTGATAGAAGGCGTCGTCCAGTGACCGGTTCGCGTCGATCCGGCGGCGGACTTCCGGCTCACCTGCATTCGGCTTGCCAGGTTCCGGTGTAAAGCGGCTGACGATTGCGGCGGTGTCCGTGCGGATGCCTGCCGATGCGGCGGCTGCGATCCGGTTGAGGGCGTCGGCAAGCCCGGCCAGTTCGGCTTCCGGCTGGAACAGTCCGGGGATCAGGACCAGGCGGCGGATATCGGCCATTTCGATGTCGATGCCTTGCGCCGAAAGCTGGCGGGCAATCTCGAAGCCGGTCAGTCCGGTCGCCAGCACGTCAATGACCAGGCGCAGCGGATCCCGTCCATCAGGCTCCGGGCCGCTGCAGCAGTATGCCGGCGCCAGGGCGGACCTGAACCGGCCGCAGGCAGACAGGGTGCGGCTGATGGCGGCAGCGCCGTCCGCTGCCAGCAGGGCGCGGGCGTAGTCAAGCGTGGCACCGATCAGGAGCGACGGGCTCGATGTCTGATAGAGGGAGAGGCACTGGCGGAGATGGCCGTCGTCCGGCCAGGGATGGCCGCCGGCCAGGAATGCGCCTTTCCCCCGGTGCAGGTAGGCGCCCTGGGTCAAGGCCGGCAGTGTCTTGTGCGCACTCTGGACGCAGGCGCTGGCGCCGGCCGTCAGGGCCGATGGCGGCAGCCGGTCCGGCGCAAAGCCCAGGTGTGCGCCATGCGCCTCGTCGACCAGCAGCGGACAGCCCGCGGCGGCTGCGGTCGCCGCCAGCGCCGTCAGGTCAGGGCAGGTTCCGAAGTAGTCGGGACTGGTGACGAGAACCGCGGCTGCATCCGGATGATGTTCCAGGACCAGCCTCAGATCGGCAGCGGTCGGCGGAGCGATCGGAGCGAAAACGGAATTGTCCGGGCCGGCGGATACCGGGCGATCGGTTTCGGCAGATGTGTCCCGGCCGACGGATCCCGGGCGATCGGTTCCGGCGGGCAGGAAAGCGATGCGCAGGTCCAGCAGAAGGGCGATGTTCAGGACTGATCGGTGCACGGCCCGTGGCAGGATGATGCAGCTGCCGCGCGGGCAGAAAGCCGTGACCATGGCCTGGATGGCGCCGGTTGAACCGCCGGTGACAAACAGCGTTTCGGCGGCGCCGAATGCCTCGGCGGCGGCACGCATGGCAGCGGCGGCCGGTCCGGTCGGGTCATTGAGGTCGTCGGTTGCGACCAGCTCTGTCGCATCCAGCTCGGCCAGCCGGCTGCGAATGGCCGGCGGCAGCCCGGACCCGTCCTGATGGCCGGGCATGTGAAAGGAAATGCGCCCCTGGGCGGCATAGCCAAGCATGGCCTGCAGCAGGGGCGCATTCTCGATGGCAGCATCGAAAGGGGTCACGGATCAGAAATCCAGCTTGATCGTATGGATGGCCGCGATATCCAGCCAGATCTCCTTCTCGATCCGCTCGTTGTCACGGCGGATATCGTCGAAGGTCTCCTCGGTGCGGATCTTCTTCTCCCAGCGCGGTGCAGCGGCGCGGGGATTCTGGCGGGTGTCCGCGCCATGGGCCTCACGGCCGGACGGCTGTTCGCGCGTCTCGCGGACCTCACGGTTCTCGCGGGCAGCCTGCGGCTCGCGGGCCGGCTGCGGCTCACGGACCGTCTGCGGCTCACGGCTGGACGGGATTTCACGGACAACCGGTTCCCGCTGTTCGCGACTCTCGCGGGCAGCCGGACGCTGCTCGGCCTCGCGCGGCTCCCGCTGCTCGCGGGGTTCGCGGGGTTCGCGCGGCGGGCGCGCCTCCCGGTTCTGGTCACGGTTCTGGTCACGGTTCTGGTCACGGTTCTGGTCGCGCCGGTCGCGATTGCCACGGCCGCCATCACGCGGTCCGCGCTCTCCCTGTCGGCCCTGCTGGAACGTGCCGTCACCGGCGGCTTCGGCGGCTGCCGGCTGGCCGGGCTGACGATTGCGCTGCTGGTCCGGTCCGGGACGGTTCCGCTGGTCGCGGCCGCCCTGACGCGGCTGATTGGGACCGCCGGGGCGGCTCTGACGGCTCTGGTCCCGATTCTGGTCCCGGTTCTGGTCACGCCGCTCGCGGTTCTCGCCGCCTTCGCGCGGCGGGCGCTGGCCGCCTTCGCGACGGTCCGGCCGTCCAGGCTGGCGATTTTCGCCGGTAAGCTCGACAAAACTGTCGGCCCGATCCTCTCGCGGTTCAGACCGCTGGGGACGACGGTTCTCGCCAGCGCCCTCGGCACTACCGGGTGCACGTGACGGACCGAAATGGCGGAAATTGCGACGGCCTCCGGAACTGGAGCCGCCTCCGGCTGGATTGCCACTATTGGCCATGATGAACCTCCATGAATGGTCGGTGAAGCGTTTGTCCGCCTCTGGCTGAAGACCGGATCCCGCAAGATCCGGAGCCGCCATGCCGCCCGTGCCGGCCGCGGCGCGGAAGCCCGGCGGGCGCGTCCGCCGGGATGCGGAGACCGGCGGACAAGGTGCAGCCCCTATTGTACCGTCTTTGCCGCCGGTCCACAAGTTGCCGGACGGGCGGGCATCGGATCGGTCCGGACTCAGCCGCCTGGGACGCTGCCCTCCGGCTCGGACGCAGCCGCCGCTTTCAGACAAAATCCGGCGAGCCGGTGCACGCCCGGACGTTCCAGCAGGTCGCCGGAGGTGACCTCGGCCAGGGGCACGAGGACAAAGTCGCGCTCCTGCATGCGCGGGTGCGGCAGCGTCAGGCGCGGGCTGTCCATTCGCAGGCGGCCAAGGGTCAGGATATCGATATCGAGTGTGCGAGGTCCCCAGTGGATTTCCCGCTTTCGCTTCGCCCGGCGCTCAATCCGCTGGCAGGCGCGCAGCAGCGCCAGCGGCAGGAGCGCCGTCCGCACACAAACAACGACATTGTAGAAGGCCGGCTGGTCGGTCAGGCCCCAGGGGTCGGTCTCGTAGACCGAAGAGACCCGGACGACCTCGATCAGCGGCTCCGCTTCCAGGCCGTCGAGGCCTGACTGAAGAAAGGCGAGCCGGTCGCCCATGTTCGAGCCCAGGGACAGGCTGGCTTCGCGCCAGGCCGGATCCTTGCGCTGGAAGGGGGCGCAAAAGCGATGGGAGGAACGTTTCGGCTGTCCTGGCAGGCTCATGGCATTCCGCAGGGATCAATGGCCGTCGGCTGGCACCCTTCCCCGGCCGGAGCAGGCGTCAGGCCAGCGCGGGTCCGGTGGATACGGACGCCCATGGCGCTGAACGCGCCATCGATCGGCGCGTTCGGCTTGCGAACTGTGACCCGGACGCCAGTCAGCGGCTCGAACGAGCGCAGCAGACGATCGGCGATGACGCCGCAGAGCCGTTCGACCAGGTCAAACGCCTCCAGCTCCATGATGTCGCGGATGATGGCGTAGGCATCGGAATAGCTGATGGTGTCGGACAGGCTGTCCGTTTCGCAGGCCCGGATCGGCGGCAGCTCCAGCTCGACATCGACGACGAAGGTCTGCCCGTGCTTCTTTTCCGAGTCGAGGACGCCGGTGTGGTTGTGGAAGGCCATGCCTTCCATCAGGATCGTGTCGTTCATGTCGGACTCCCTTCCCGCCAGAGCGCATCCATGACGCGCGTCACGTCGGCAATCTCGGCCACATCGTGCACACGGACAAAGTCGGCGCCGCTGACGATCGAATAGCAGACGGTCGCGGCCGTGCCCATCAGGCGTTCGCCCATCTCACGTCCGCCGAGGATCTGGCTGATCAGGCGCTTGCGCGAGGCGCCGTGGAGAACCGGCAGGCCCAGGGCCCGCAGGCAGCCGCTCTGGCGCAGGACCGCGATCGATTCTTCTGAAGTCATGGAAAAGCCAATGCCGGGATCGAGCACGAGTCGGTTTGGGCTGATCCCCTGCGCATCGGCCAGCTGGATGCTGATTTCCAGGTACCGGGTCATCCGCGCCGGCCAGTCGGCATGGTCAAGGCTGCGTTCGGCTGCAGTCAGCTGCTCCGCCGGCAGGCCGGCATGGAACATGAGCACGGCACCGGCATCGGTGGACGCAACCACGGCTGCCATGTCCGGGTCGCCGCGCAGTCCGGTAATGTCGTTGATGATACTGGCGCCGGCGGCCAGGGCGGCGGCTGCCGTCCGGGCTCGGTAGGTATCGACGGAGACGGGAACCGGGAAACGCTCGCAGATGGCTGAGATGACCGGAACAATGCGGGCGGTTTCCTCGTCGGCGCCGACCGGAACATAGCCGGGCCGGGTTGATTCGCCACCGATGTCGATGATGTCGGCGCCGCCCTGGACCAGCCGCTCGGCCTGCCGCAGCGCGGCGTCAAGCGACAGGTAGCGGCCGCCGTCTGAGAAGGAGTCGGGTGTCACATTGAGGATGCCCATGACGTAGGTGCGTCGGCCGATCGGGAAGCGATGGCCACGGGCGAAAAAGACCCGCTCGGCGCCGGCGGTCACGCAATTGCCGGCCGGTCCAGCCGGGACGGCGTTCTCGATCAGGGACGGCTGCTCAGCCAAGCATCCGCCCACGGCGGTTGATCAGCGCCATGGCCTCCGCCCGCGAGCGGGCATCGCTCTTGCACAGCCCGCGCAGGGCCGAAGTCACGGTCATGGAGCCGGGCTTCTTGATGCCGCGCATGGTCATGCACAGATGCTCGGCTTCCAGAACCACGGCCACGCCCATCGGGTCGACAGCCCGGACGATCGTATCGGCGATCTGGGATGTCAGCCGCTCCTGTACCTGGGGCTTGCGCGACATGATGTCGACGATGCGGGCGATCTTGCTCAGGCCGAGGATGCGCCCTTCCGACGGAATGTAGACGACATGGGCATGGCCGATGAACGGCAGCAGATGATGCTCGCACATGGAATAAAACGGGATGTCGCCGACAAGGATCATCTCATCGTGGTCCTTCTCGTGGAAGACGCGGAACTGCTCCTCGACGTTGGCATGCAGCCCCGCGAAAATCTCCTGGTACATGCGGGCAACCCGCTTCGGTGTGTCAAGCAGGCCTTCCCGCTCCGGATCCTCGCCAATGGCAACCAGGATCTCGCGTACGGCGTGCTCGATGCGCGGCAGGTCGACCGGCCGCTCGGATTTCTCTGAATGCTTGTCGCTCACGTGATGTTCCTCATTTCTGCCTAGCAGCGGGATGTCCGCCTCCGGCCTTGCGCTCGAGCACCTGCTTCCGGTAGGCCATCGGCGTCATGCCGACATGCTTGCGGAAGGCTGCATTGAAGCGCTGAGGGCTGGAGAAGCCCACCTGCTGGGCGACACCGCTGACCTTGATGTCGCGCTGCTCGAGCAGCTTGCAGGCGTGGTCGACCCGGACCTGCATCATGAAGGCCATCGGGCTCATGCCAGTCTCGTCGCGGAAGGCCCGCGTGAAGTAGCCCTGGCTGAGAAAGACATAGCCGGCAACATCGGCAACCGAGATGTCGCGGTCGTGGTTTTCAACAATGTAGTTGCGGGCGATCCGGACCAGTTCGCGGGCCTTGCCGGTGCGGACGCGCAGGCTTTCCTCCCACTCCTCGCGCAGTCCCCGGGAAAGGACAACCAGCAATTCAATGGCCAGCAGCTGCATCATCAGCTCCTTGCCGAACGCCTCGTCGCGGCTCTCATGCAGGATGCGCTCCATGAGGGCAGCAATGTCCTGGCGGCTGCGCCCCTTGATCTGGATGATCGGATTGCTGTCACGGCCGTCTTCGGGCACATCGCGGCCATCGGCAAAGTGGAGGAACTGCTCGATGGTAGCCGGAGCGATGTCCGTAGTTCGCTTGAAGGTACTGGTGGCCTCGCCGGCTGCACCAGCGGACCGGAGAGGCGGCATGGAAACGGAGCCAGTGGCAGCGCCGCCTGCGGCAGCACCTGCGGAACTTGCCGGAGCGCCGGCTGAAGCGCCGGCCGGGGCGCCGGTGGCGGAATACTGGCGTGTGAAGCCGAAATAGACGACCATCATGTCGGCATGTCCTTCGAGGATACGGAAGACATGCGGCTTCTGTGGCCGGATGACAATGGCGCCGCCGCGCTCGACCACCAGGCGGCGGCCGTCGACCTCAAACTCGGCCTTTCCGCTGCGCAGATAGGTCAGTTCGTGATATTCATGGCGGCTATGCGTGGTTGCCACGGAGCCTTTTTCAAAACTCCGTTCGATGCCCCGAAACACGACCGGGATGGACCCGGCAGCGTTGAGCAGTCCCTTTTCGACGGCAGGCAGCAAATCTTCAAGCATTTCAATCACCTGACGTTATCATAGCAGAAAGCACCAGATGATGAAAGACAAAGCGCCGGCGAGGCCGGAAATGGCTCTGCCAGCGCTCTGCCCCTGCAATTCTGCCACGATATTAAGCGCAGCCGATCCGCCGGGAGCGCTACCCGCCTACCTGGTTCACATCCCCATCCAGGCGCTCACAGCTGACAATGCCGTTGCTGCCGCCCGATTCGCGACGGATACCCTCGTCGCCGGATGCAGCCGGCTCGTTCAGGGGCACCAGGCGGATGGTGCAGGATGCCTCGGCGAGCGCCAGGATGCGGGCCTCGGCAGCCGAAACGGCCAGGCAGATCAAGGTTCCATCCGTCACCTGGCCGCTCATGCCGCTGAAGGAAGTCCCGGCCGGCCCGGAATTTCCGGTGCGGCCGGATCCACCGAGCAGGGCGGTGATGCGGACGGCCGGAAGCATTCCCGGCAATCCGCCAGACGAACCACTGGCTGTCATCTTGTCGCTGCGCGGTACCAGATGCACATCAACCCGGTTGCCGGCTGCCAGCCAGAACCCGTTCGCCTGTTCCGGGCGCAGGCTGAGCGTGTACAGCCGGCCGCCCGACTCGGCATCGGGGTAGGCAATGCCGGCGGGGCGGTCGCGCAGCCAGTCCCTTTCCAGCAGCTGGGCAGCATGCAGATCATGCACCGCCGCCTTCCCGACAGCGTCGCCAAGTGTGGTCAGGTAGCCTGGATGGATCAGTTCGGCCGGCAGATCGACCTGCATCAGGTCGTCTGCCGTCAGGATCGCGCCGGCCGGGCAGTCGCGGCGGAGCGCAACCACGCCGGTGAGGGTCTGGCGCGGCCGGCCGAAACCGGCCGTCAGCGCCAGGGCCACCAGCAGGCCAGCCAGCGTCAGGGCGAGCAGCAGCTGTCTTCTTCGGGTCATGGCGAATCCTTTCTCATCCCCGGTTCAGGCCGGAGTCAGTCAAGCGCAAGCCGGAGTCAGTCAAGCACGAGTTCGATCCGGTCATCGACGCGGCAGTGCCAGCCATCGCTGAAAAGCCATTCGGCCGAGGCGGCAACCATGGGCATCTCGGCCGGACGCGGCCCGGCGAGCCAGTGCCCGGGAGCTTCCGGGCGGCTGATCGTGGCAAATGTCACCGTCAGGTCGAGCAGGCTGGCTTCCAGGCGCGCAGCCGCCATGTTGCGGGCCAGAAGCCCGGCGACCTGTTCCCGGGCCTGTACCTGGTCCAGCTCCAGCCGCCCCTGTGAAAGCGCCTCCCGGGAAACCGCCTGGTAGGCGGCAGGCAGGCTGGCCTCCAGAATCGAGGCGCAGGCTTCATGACGGATGCGCAGCAGGCTGTACCCGGCTGCCGCCTTGAGCAGGGGCAGGACCAGCAATACGAAGCAGGCGACGGCGGCCAGCAGCAGCCCTACGGCTCCCCGGCGGCCGTGATGATCCGTCGGCAGATGACAGTTCGGGTGAAGCTGAGGGATAAGATCCCCTCCTTCAGGGTCAGGTCGGGTGCAACCTGCCGCTGCTGCCTGGATACCTGCACGGACAGCGTCAGGCTGCCGCCGAACGGGGCAGAGGCAGATGCATCCAGGACTTCGACCGAATAGCCGCGTCCGGTCAGTTCAGCGGCGAGTGCCGACAGCTGGGCCGACGCGAGGCCCCCGCCGGCATCCATGCGCCTGACATATGCCTGACAGACCAGGTCAAACTCCAGGCGCTGGAACAGCGGCAGCACCAGCAGCAGAAGCGCCACCGCCAGGACGGTCAGCACGACAGCAACGGAAATGCCCATGATGGCGCGGTCAATCACGCTGGACTTCCTTCCCGCTGCACTCAGCTGTGGAAAATATCGGCTGCCATGTCGTTCCACCAGCTTGTCAGCTGGGCAAGCACGTTGGCTGCAAACACCTGCAGGCCGGGGATGACGATGACGACGGCGATGATGATGCCGGCGGCAATCCCGATGACTTCGTTGAGTCCAAATCCGGCCCGGCTCCTGGCTAGCCGGCGGTTGGCCAGGCAGCCAGCCGGCATGGCGCCGCCGGGTCCGGCTGGCGGGCAGCCAGCACGGGGGGCGGCACGGGAGGCGGCCGGCCGGAACTGGATCGGGCTGGCAGTCAGACGGGCGAGGGGCGGCAGGGTGATGCAGAAAATCATGTTGGGTCCTCCTCAGACAGGATGGCTGCCGCCTGTTTGCTGCGGCAGCCGGCGGCTAGCCGAAGACTTCGCCCAGGGACGAGACGGCCTGGTGAAGCATGGGCATCAGGAAAAGCAGCAGCGTCGGGAGCATCATGCAGATCGCCGAGAGAAGCAGACGGTTGCGGATGGCTTCACTGCGCTTCTGCAGCAGGGAGAAATAGCGGGTGAACAGCAGCTCCTCCGTGCGCTGGAAAGAGCGGCCGGCTGTACCGGTGGCCAGCAGCTGGCGCAGCTGGGTGCCCAGGGTCTCGATATCCTTGCCGGCGTGCAGGCGGCGCAGTTCTGCTACCGCCTGGTCAAGGTCCAGCGTCAGGCTGTAGCGGCCGACAAAGCGGATAAGCAATGGCTTCACCAGCGGATCGTCCGTCGATTCATGCAGGCCCTTGAGCACGTCGGTTGGCTTGATGCCAGCGCTGACCTGACTATCGATGAATCGGTAGACCTTGTAGAAGGACTGCTCGACTGCCTGCCGCCTGGCCTGAATGCGGGTTTCGACCCGGCTGTTGAGCACAGCAGCTACCATGATGCCGGCCAGCAGGCCCTGGATGGCAGGCCGACGCAGCAGCAGGGCTGCGGCGGCCATTCCGGCGGTCCAGCAGAGCATGGCCCGCAGATGCAGCAGGAGCGCTTGTGGCCGCTCATCGCCCGATTGAACCAGTCGCTGGCGCTGAAGCTCCAGGACCCGGTCAAGCGCCTGGCTGCGCCTCAGCCAGCGGCCCAGCCGGCGGACAATCTGACCGCTGCGTTCGGGTGCAGCCGGCAAGGACAGGCGCAGCCGGTGATCGAGCAGGACGGCAATCGGCGGCAGCAGCCAGTAGATCAGGAGCACGCAGGCCAGGTAGATGGTCAGAATCAGCAGGATCAGGACAGCTGAAGACACGACGGCTTCCTCCTGTAACGAGATGATTTCCGGTTCCTGAGTGTGGCGCCGGATGGGTGGCGCTGCGACGGCATCTGCGTGCTTGACAGCTTGCCGGCACCGCTTATAGGTGCCAAAGCTTCAGCGAACCTGACGGCTGACCGACGTGAAGAGCGCCAGGCCCGCCAGGTAGGCCAGCAGGGAGACCAGCAGGCTGAGGCGGCCAAGGGCAGTCGTCAGGAAGAACACGCTGCTGACCGGGCTGCGCAGCAGGATGACGAGGTAGAGGAGCGGTGCGGCAACCAGGATGCCAAGGGTCAGGCTGCGGTCACGCGAGGAGCTGATCCTGCGCCGCACATATTCTTCCTCGATCCGGTTCATCTGCAGCTCCAGGGCGTCCATCAGGGCTGCCAGGTTGCCGCGGTAGCGGAAGTTGAATCGGACCGCCGTGACGAAGTCCTGGAACTGCTCCTGGTCGCTGCAAGCCTGGAAGTGCTGCAGGGCCGTGTCGATCGGCATGCCGCCATGGATCCGGGTCACCAGGTCGTCGACGAAGGTGCGCATCGGTTCCTCAAGTCCCGTCTCGCGGCCGCGTTCAAGCGCATACAGGAGGTCTTCACGAACCTGGCACCAGCGGTTGAGCAGGGTGATGAGCTGTAGAGTCTGCTGCCGGATGACCGGATGCGGGCCAGAGCGGAAACCAGGCATGGCTGTTCTCCTCCGTTTCGGGGCTGGCGATGGCGATGATCTCGCGGACGCGGAAATCCTGCAAATAGACGAGGCAGTCAAGGCCGCGGAGCAGCATCCGGCGCATCAGGTTTTCGCTTTCGTCCGGCGAAGCCGTTCGGGCCAGCGACAGGATCCGGTCGACCGCGTCGCCGGCGCTCTCGGCATGGATCGTCCCCAGGCAGCGATGGCCGGAATAGGCGGCCCGGATGAACTCAGCCGCTTCGCTGCCGACGATCTCGCCAATGCAGTAGGTGTCAAGCGACATGGTCAGGCCGTCGGCGACCAGATCCTTCAGGGTTAGGGCCCGCCCGCCCTCATGGGGCTTCTTGATCCGCTGCATGAGGCAGTACGGCTTTTCCGGATAGAGCTCGCTGTCGCTTTCCGCAATCAGGACACGCTCCAGCGGCGGCATCGCCTCGATGAAGGCGCGCAGCAGGGTCGTCTTGCCGGCAGCGCCCTTGCCGCAGAAGAGCACCGTTTTGCCGCCGGCAGCCATGTCGGCCAGCAGCTGACGGTTCTCCGATGTCAGCATGCCGACGGCTTCGAGGTCCGACAGCCGCCATGGCTTGCGCCGGTGGCGGCGGATGCTGATGGTTGGCCCGTTGAGGCTGCGCGGCGGCACAGTCACATTGATGCGCAGACGGTTCTGTTCGTCGGTGACCCGGCAGTGGCTGTCATTCTCGTTGATCAGTCCGCCATTGCGGATGATGACCAGGCGGCAGAACGTATCGTACGTTCGTGCGTCAGGGAACTGGGCGGGAATCGGCTCGCGGACGCCGTTGCGCTTGACGGTGAACTCAAAGTGGCGGGTGCCGTCGATATCCGAGATGGACTCGTCCTCGATCAGCGGCTGGAGCGGGCCGTAGCCAAAGAGGAAGTCCATGACATCGCGGACCAGGTCGGCGCTGGTCAGGCCGGCGCGTTCGCGCTCCTGCTCGGCCGTCTGCATGATGACCTGCTCCAGTGCGGCGCTGTCGGCCCGGCCGGCGGAGACCTCGGCGACCAGCGTCGGGTGACTGGTGAGGATCTGGTTGCAGATCAGCGGGATCAGGTCGCGTGACGTGAGCGGATTGATCCGGCTGGCGGCATGTACGCCAGCCAGGGCCGGCACGAAATAGCGGGCGTACTGTTCCGCCAGCTGGGCGTGCGAGGTGATCAGCGGCATTTGGCTTCCTCCGTTCGATCTGTGTTTATGCCGGGCGTGCCGGCGCGGCCAGGAATCCGAGACGCCGGATCAGCTGCTCCATCTCATCGGCCATGCCGCCAGGCCAGGCGGGCAAGGTGCGCCAAATCCGATTTCCGCGGACTGGCATTCCGCCGCCCGCAAGCAAGCCCGGCGGCAGGCAGCCGGCCAGCAGGCCGCCACACAGGGCGTCGGCCATGCTCCAGCTGAGATGGCGGGCCGGATCGTGGTCAACAGCAATGAAGCGGGCCTTGCAGCGCTCAAATGGGTACTGGGCTGCCAGGAAATCGAGATAGCGGTTGAATTCGCGGATCGCCGGCGGCTCAGCCAGGGTCGGGACCAGCACCAGGTCGGCCGCGAGGAGCGATAGGCAGGCGAAGCTGTCATGGAGGAAGCGGCTGCAGCTGACAACAACTGCATCGGCCTGCATCCGGCAGAGCCGGTAGAGCTGGAGCAGGGTGCGGGGATCGAAGAAGGCATAGTCGCGCAGCTGATAGGCACCGGTCAGAGCACGCAGATGCGGGGTTCCCGTTTTCTGCAGCAGGTCAGCGAAATGCTCCGGCGGCAGGGTCTGACGCATGAGTGAGGTCAGTGCCAGCTCCAGGCCGGGATGTATCGTCTGGCCGGAATCATCGGCCGGTCCGGGCGCTGTAGCCGATTCGACAGCAAGCAGCAGGTCGAGGCGCGGGTTCAGCAGATCGGCATCGATGATGATCGTTTCCAGTCCGCGTTGTGCCAGCCGGTGTGAGAAAGCTGTAGCAAAGATGGCGTTGTCCCAGACGACGACCAGCTGGTCTCGGCAGGCTCTGGCGCTCGGATCGCTGGCGGCCGGACTTGAGGCTGGACTGGCGGCTGGACTGACGAAAACGGATTCCGGCTGGAAGACTGCCGCACCAGGCTGGCTGGGCGCAGGCTGGGCGAATGCAGTCTGGCCGGGCACGGGCTGGCCGGACGCAGGCTGCACAGGCTCTGCCGCAGGCCAGCCGGACGCTGGATGGGCGGCTGCAGGCCGGCCGGACGCTGGATGGGCGGCCGTAGGCTGGGCGGCTGCAGGCTGGCTGGACGCAGGCTGGGCGAGCATAGGCTGACCAGATGCCGCCACCGATGCGCCTGTCTGCCGGAGCAGGCCGCGCTGGGCCGCCAGCCGTTCGAGGGCGCAGGCCAGGGCGGCG